>JAAYKP010000094.1 GCA_012522335.1 Bacillota bacterium | reverse complement strand
CGCAGGCAAACAATAACCAGGAAAGCAAAGGAAGAGGGGCATGATGAAAATTTCTGCTTTAACAAAGAGAATGGTTTTGGCAATACTAGTTACGGCAGCTGTCTGTATTTTCCTTTCCGTCCTTTATTACCGCTCCCTGGCATTCCTGCCCTTTATGTTTGGCGTAGTCTTAGGTTCAGCTGTCAGTATCGCCAAAGTCTATCTCCTGGAACGCGCTGTAGACAAAGCCCTCAGCATGGAAAAGAAAAGTGCCGGGGTCTATGTTAGCCTCCAGCATCTTTTTCGGCTTCTGCTTACCGGTGTGGCGTTGCTGATAGGTGCCGTTGTGCCACAGATAAGTTTATGGGGAGCAACGGCGGGTATTATGGCGTTCCAAATATCTCTTTATTATGTAAATATTCGTCAAAAAGCTAATTAAAATTAAGCGGCAGAAAGGTGGTGATGAATCAGTGGGCTTGGAAGTTAAAAACTATTGGGTGCTGCAGGTGGCAGGTCGGGAAATTTGGATTACAGAAACAATTGTTAATACGTGGATAATCATGCTGGTTTTAATTGTGCTCGCCATGATTGCCCGGATTAAACTCCGCAGCTTTAAGGACATTCCTACAGGTTTCCAAAACGCCATCGAGGCGATTGTGGAAACTTTTGACGCTTTTGCCCTTGATAGTTTGGGCGAAAAACTTACCTATATTTCACCCTGGTTCTTTATGGTCTTTATCTTTATCCTTTCCTGCAGTTTGTTTAGTGTTTTTGGTTTGAGGGCACCGACAGCAGACTGGGCGACTACCTTTGCTTTTGCTTTGGCGACATTTATACTTATGCTTTTTATGGGGATCAGACACCGCGAAGGTAGTTATTTGAAGAGCTTTATTGAGCCACATCCAATATTTTTCCCTCTGAATTTACTGGGGGAATTATCTAAGCCGGTCTCGTTGAGTTTTCGGCTTTTCGGTAATATGCTGTCCGGCACTATTATTCTCACGCTCTATTATGCACTGACGCCGTTGTTTGTGCAGATCGGTGTCCCAGCACTGCTGCACGCTTTTTTTGACGTGCTGTTTGGGGCTCTGCAAACATATATTTTTGTTGTTATCAGTCTCATGTATGTTAGAGGTGCGGTTGATTAACTTATTAAGTGCGCTGACAACTACAAATAGCTAACAGACACAATGATGATTGGAGGAGTTATTATGCTAGAATTGGCAATTGTGATTAGTGTAGCGCATATTGCGGCTGCCATTGCGCTTTTAAACGGAATTACTACCACCTTTGGGCAGGCCAAAATTTGCGCGCAGGCGATTGAATCAATGGCCAGGCAGCCTGAAGCTGCTGACTCCATTAGGAGTGCCATGTTTATCGGTTTGGCCATGGGGGAAACGTCCGGTATCTATGGGCTTTTGATTGCAATTATTATGTTATTTGCTAATCCACTGATAGATATTTTACTCACTTACCTGGGCTAAACCGGGGTTGTTTTTGACGCAAGAGAGGGGAAGGAGGCGTTTCTATTGCCTAGTCGAATTATGCTGCTGGCAGCTCAGACGGTGCCGGAAGGGCGTGTTTTTGCTTTGGATTTTCAGACCCTCAGCGGTATTGTCATTCAATTAATAAACGGGATCATTCTGGCTGCCGCCTTAAGTTATATTTTGTATAAACCTGTTCAAGAGTTTATGCGCCGGCGTACCGAAAGAATTCAAAGCAAGCTGGATGATGCAGAGGCGATGATGGCTAAAGCCAACGAGCTTAAAGCTGAGTATGAGCAAAAAATGCAGGGGATAGAGAAAGAAAGGGCAGAGCTCCTTGAGGCTGCACGCCTGCAGGCGGCTGAGGAAAGCAGTGTGATCTTGGAAAATGCCAGAGAAGAAGCCTCTCAGATTAAAGAGCAGGCTTTAGAAAGTCTGGCAGAAGAGAAAAAGCGCCTGAAGGAAGAAACACATCTCTATATCATCGAACTTGCTACTTTGCTGGCAGAAAAGTATATCATGGAAAAATTGGATGATGAGGCTCAAAATAGGCTGCTGGAAGAAGCAATTGCGCAGCTGGAGGAAGCAGAATGGAAGCATTAAGGGCTCACTATGCTGAGACACTCTTGGCAATTTCAGAAAAGCAGGATACTATGGCGAAGGATTTAGAACAGGCGATTTTGCTCAGAGATACCCTTAAACACCCTGATGTGCAGTCTTTTCTTGTGCAGCAGCATATTCCCGATGCTGATAAAATCCAGCTTTTTCAGCAAGCCTTGCCCAGGCAGCTTGCTCAACATCTACAGGATTTTTTGTATCAGATGGTACGCAATAATCATGAGTCATTAATTGTGCCCGTATTAGCGGAATACATTGAGCGTATAGACAAGCGTTTTGGTATCATCGAAGCGCAGGTTGTCTCTGCCAAAGCACTTACAGACGAACAAATCGAGTCTATCCGCCGCATCTTGGCGCAGAAAAGCAATAAGCAGGTGGAGGTTAAAGCCTCAGTAGATCCAGATGTGATTGGTGGGTTTTATGTCCTGGTAGACGGGCATATTTTTGACGGTACAGTGAGAACTCACTTAAACAATATGAAAGCACGTTTAAAGAGAGGCATTATGAATGATAGTTAATCCTGATCAAGTAATCAAAGTGATGAAGCAGCAGGTAGAAAGTTACTTGTCTAAACCGGGTTTTGTAGAGGTTGGTACCGTGATACAAGTTGGAGACGGTATCGCCCGTATCAATGGCTTAGGCAGTGCCATGAGCGGTGAGCTGCTGGAATTTAATAACGGCATTTATGGCATGGCGCTGAACCTGGATGAGGACAGTATCGGTGCCATCATTTTGGGTTCTGACGCAGGTATTAAAGAAGGTGACCCTGTTAAGCTGACCGGCAGAATGGCTGAAGTGCCGGTGGGTGACGGCATGCTGGGACGTGTTGTTAATGCTTTGGGTGAGCCTATTGATGACAAGGGTGTTATTGCCGCGGATGCATACCGCAAAGTGGAGAACTCTGCTCCCAGCGTGATTATGCGCCGTGAAGTGAACCAGCCGCTGCAGACCGGTATCAAGGCCATCGACGCTCTGGTGCCGATCGGAAAAGGGCAGCGGGAGTTAATTATTGGTGATCGTGAAACAGGGAAGACTGCCATTGCCATAGATACAATCATTAATCAGAAAGACAAAAATGTTTATTGTGTCTATGTAGCAATTGGGCAAAAGGCATCAACGGTTGCCCGAATTATCAAAGTGCTCAGGGAAACAGGGGCTATTGATTACACGACAGTAGTGGCAGCTACAGCCAGCGACCCCGCTTCACTGCAGTATCTTGCTCCCTATGCCGGTTGTGCCATAGCAGAACACTGGATGTATCAGGGCAAGGATGTCCTGGTGGTTTACGATGATTTGTCCAAACATGCGGTGGCCTACCGGGCCATTAGTTTACTGCTGCGCCGCCCACCGGGCCGCGAGGCTTTCCCGGGCGATATCTTTTACCTGCACTCCAGGCTGTTAGAACGTGCCGCCTGTCTAAGTGAAGAAAATGGCGGAGGCACTTTGACGGCTTTACCTATTGTTGAAACCCAGGAAGGGGATATTTCAGCTTATATTCCAACCAATATTATTTCCATCACAGACGGGCAAATCTATCTGGAAGCTGATCTGTTCCACCATGGTGTTCGTCCGGCTATTAATCCCGGCTTCTCTGTTTCCAGGGTGGGAGGTTCAGCGCAAATTCCCGCCATGAAAGAACTGGCGGGCCCTCTGCGTATTGAGTTTGCGCAGTATAAAGAATTAGCTGCTTTCTCCCAGTTTGGTTCCGATTTGGATCAGAATACTCTGGATCGTTTGAACCATGGCGAGCGGATCATGGAGGTTCTCAAACAGCCTCAGTATAAACCGATGCCCGTTGAGGATCAGGTTTTGATTCTCTATGCTCTGAGCAATAGGCATTTGGAAAAGATAGAAGTTGGCCGGATCCTCAAATTCCAGAAAGAATTGATTAAGTATGTAGATAAACATGCTGCTGAGATTAAGCAGGAAATCAGGGATAGCGGCAGGATTTCGGAAAAACTTGCCGAGAAGATTGATGTAGTGATAGCTGAAGTCAAAGAAAAGTATCACTACAGTTAGCAGCTAATTATCTTTGCAAGGAGGCACCGCTATGACTTCGTTGAGGGACATTAAGCGCAGAATAGCAAACGTCAGCTCCACGGGACAGATTATTAAAGCTATGGACATGGTTGCCTCCACCAAGCTGCAGCGGGTGAGGGCGCAACTGGAAGGTGTCCGTCCCATTTACTTTGAATTGAAACGGATAGTTGAAGGGCTTGCCGGCGAGGAGGAGGCTGCAGCACATGTGTTCTACCGGGAACGCGACGTAAAGAATTCCCTTTATATCATCTTTACCAGTGATCACGGTCTTTCCGGCAGCTACAATGCCAACATCCTGGCAGCAGCCTTGGAACATATGGAGCAGGGTAAAAATGAAAAAATAATTGCCGTTGGCTACAAAGGCTACGAGTATTTAAAAAAGAAAGGGAAAAACATTATTCGCTCTGTCATTGATGTGGCAGATGCACATGTTTATTATGGCTCCGAAAGTCTGGCAAAATTGTTGGTGGAGCTTTATCTGTCCGGTGAAGTGGAAGAGGTGTTTATAGCATATACACATTTTGAGACTGTGCTCAGCTACGTGCCCTATGTGGAGAGAATTCTCCCGGTAAGTGCAGGGGTAATTAACAAGACAGCTGAAAATGGGCGGAAATATGAACCGGATCTTCATACTTATATCGATCACTTAATTCCGCTGTATTTACACATGAATGTTTTTAGAGCATTTTCGGAATCACATACCAGTGAACAGGCATCCCGCATGGTCAATATGGATGCAGCTGATAAGAATGCCCGGGAAATTATCGAGGAATTAACCCGGATGTATAATCGTAAACGTCAGGCAGGAATCACGCAGGAACTTAACGAGATTGTGGGCAGTGCAAATTTTTTTGAGTAAAGGTGAACTAGATGGCAGGTAAAAATAAAGGTAGAATTGTTCAGATTATCGGCGCAGTTATTGACGTTCGCTTTGAAGATGAATTACCGGCTTTATATAATGCTGTCGAAATAGAGCTTGATGGGGAAAAGATTGTGCTTGAGGTTATGCAGCATCTTGGCGATCACACAGTGCGCTGTATTTCTATGCACCCCACAGAAGGCCTGAGGCGAGGTATGGAAGCAGTAGATACCGGTGCTCCCATATCAGTGCCTGTTGGGGAAGAGATTTTGGGGCGCATGGTTAATGTGCTGGGTGATCCCATCGATAATCTGCCGGCTGTCGAGACTAAGGAGCGCTGGCCGATTCACCGGGATCCGCCAAGGCTGGTTGAGCAGCTTGCGCAGCCGGAAATACTGGAGACCGGCATTAAAGCTATTGATCTGCTCTGTCCTTTTGCAAAAGGCGGTAAGATAGGCCTTTTCGGTGGTGCCGGAGTAGGCAAGACCGTGCTGATTATGGAGCTGATTAACAGTATCGCTAAGGAACACGGTGGTTATTCTGTTTTCGTGGGGGTAGGCGAACGTACCCGTGAGGGCAATGACCTTTATTTTGATATGAAAAATTCCGGTGTAATCGACAATACGGCTTTGATTTTTGGCCAAATGAACGAGCCGCCGGGAGTCAGAATGAGGGTTGGACTCACAGGACTGACTATCGCTGAATATTTCCGTGATCAGCGGCAGCAGGATGTTCTGCTCTTTATCGACAATATTTTCCGTTTTGTACAGGCCGGTTCGGAAGTGTCGGCTTTGTTGGGGCGCACACCAAGTGCTGTAGGTTACCAGCCGACGCTGGCTAATGAGATTGGTGCGCTGCAGGAGCGTATTACGTCGACTAAATCCGGATCGATTACTTCAGTGCAGGCAATTTATGTGCCTGCCGATGACTTTACTGATCCGGCAACGGCAACCACTTTTGCTCATTTGGATGCAGTCACAGTTCTGTCCAGGTCCATTGTGGAGCAGGGGATTTATCCTGCTGTTGATCCCCTCAGCTCTTCATCACGCATCCTGGAAGCAAACATTGTGGGAGGGGAGCATTACCACGTAGCGCGTGCCGTGCAGAGTATCCTGCAGCGCTATAAGGAATTACAGGATATTGTGGCCATCTTAGGTATTGATGAACTGTCGGAAGAAGATAAGCTAACCGTAAACAGAGCCAGAAAGATTCAGCGCTTTCTCTCACAGCCCTTTTATGTGGCTGAGCGCTATACATCTATTCCGGGACGTTATGTTTCTACTGAGGAAACAGTTCGCGGTTTCAGAGAAATTTTGGAGGGTGTCCATGACGAGATACCGGAGGGCTATTTTCTCAATGTAGGGACCATTGACGAGGTTGTGGAAAAATACAAGAGAGCGCAGGGTGGTTAAAGTGGCTGAACAGCAGAATAATTTCGCCCATAAGCGTAAAATCAACCTGCAGATCACCACACCTCGTGGCGTCAAATTTAAAGAAGAGGCCGATATGATTATTATGCGCTGTATCGATGGTGATCTTGGTGTGCTTGCCGGTCACGCGCCGGTTTCCACGGTGCTGGGCGATGGCATCTTACGTATCTTTAATAATGGTGTGGAAAAGAAACTGGCTGTTTTCGGCGGCATTGCCGAAATAAAGGACAGAGCGGTAAATATTTTCAGTACCATTGCCCAGCGTCCTGAGGAGATCGACCTCGAACGTGCGGAAAGAGATGCCCGTGAAGCAGAAGCTATTCTGCTTGAACAATCTGAGGAAGTACAGGTGCATAGTTTACGCGTCTCGCTGCGTCGTTCACTGGTGCGCATTGAAGTCAGCCTCCATCTGGAGGAGGAAAAATTTACCGAAGATGATGAGGAAGATGAAGAGTCTTAGAGGAGATATCTGCTTAACCGTTCTTATTTAGCTTTGAAGTTATAAATAGGTTTAATGACCTCTACGACATCTGCAGTATCCTTGATATTTTTGAGAATTTCCTCAATAGGCTTGTAGGCCATCGGTATTTCATCAATAGTAGTTTGGGCTACAGATGTGGAGTAGATCCCTTCCATCGCCTCTTGATACTCTGTGAGCTTAAAAGCTTTTCTTGCTTCGCTTCTGCTCATGATGCGGCCTGCACCATGGGGAGCGGAATAATTCCAGTCAGGATTGCCTTTGCCGATGGCGATAATGGAACCATCGCGCATGTTAATGGGAATTATAACCTTCTCGCCTTTTTTGGCTGAAATTGCTCCCTTGCGAATAATATTATCGGCAAAATCTACGTAATTGTGAATGGTAGTAAAGTGGGAAAATGAGTCCAATGTCTTCTCCAGCAAATGCTGCAGGATGATATCTGCTATTACCCGGCGGTTAAGGGTGGCAAAGTCCTGGCAGATTTTCATATCATGGAGATATCTTTCTCTCCATTCTCCTTCCAGGTAACAGAGGGATTTAGGATAGCTGGGAGCCGCCTTTTGGTACTGTGACTCCAGTTTTTGCAGGGCAGATTTAAGTTCTTTACGTCTGCCCTGCATTTTATATTCTTCAATCAGCCGTTCCCGCTGTTTGTAATATTCCTCTTTGCCGCTGCAAAGTTCCACTGCCAGCCTTTGATAATATTCTGCCACCTGTTTGCCTAGATTTCTGCTGCCGGTGTGGATGACTAAATATTTATTCTCTGCCTGATCGATATTTACTTCGATAAAGTGATTGCCTCCCCCTAAAGTGCCGATGCTTCTTTCCAGGCGCTTTGTATTTTTCAGCTCACGGTAGCAGTATAAATCCTGCAGGGCAGGGAAACGCGCTGTTTTGCTTTTGTGCACCTTAAAACCACTGGGTACATGGGCGTTGATAATATCGTCCAGTTCTGCCAGGTCTATCTGCCTTGAGCCCAGTTCGATGGTTAGCATGCCGCAGCCAATGTCTACCCCGACAATATTGGGGATTACTTTATCACCTAAATTTGCCGTAAAGCCGATGGTACAACCAATTCCTGTATGTACATCGGGCATGATGGCAATTTTTGCACCCTGAATAAAATCCTGGTTCAGCAGCTCTATAATTTGTGCTTCAGCCTCAGGTTCAATCTTATCGGTATAAACTGTGGCGGTATTGTACCTCCCCTTTAGTACCAGCACAATTATCATCCTTTCATGCATATTGTGGCGGCTTATGTCCGCCTCATTTTTATTATAGCACAGACTGCAGCCGCCCTCGATCTTGTTGGCGGCTGCAGGGTACAGGCGGCGGAGACAGAATAAATATTTGGTTTGTCAGTGGGAACAATGGGGGATAGATTTTAGTAGTGAAAATTGGTAAAATATCAACTATACAGACAGCACTGCTTGTGAAAAATTTATCCAGGAAAGGAGAGTAGTACAGAGTACTGACTCTGTACAAGAATCGATTATGTTAAAATATCCTCATCTTTTTGCTCCCAAACAGGTAGGTAATGTTTTATTTCGCAACAGAATTTTTGCCGCAGCAACAGGACACGTAGATATTAAAGCAGACAAAACCCTTTCTACTGATGCTTTGCTTTATTATGAGCGAAAGGCCATTGGCGGCGCTGCCCAGGTTTGTGTCGGTGAATGTCATGTTGATCCGGTCAGGGGAACACGCGGCGGCGTAAGTGTTGATCTAAGCGATTTTAATTCTTTCCGTTTTCTTTGCCGCCTGACTGATTATATTTCCCGCCATGGTGCCATTGCCTCTGCAGAGCTTTGCCATGCCGGCTGCTATGCTAATAGTATGCCGGGAGCCGTTAATCCAATTTACGGCCCGTCTGAATGTGAGATTGAAGGGCGCCGCTGTCTACCCATGACGGAAGAGATTATTGAACAGACCATTGAGGCCTTTGCCAATGCTGCCGTTATTGCCAAAATGAGCGGTTTTGGCATGGTTACATTACATGGTGGACACGGCTGGCTGCTGCAGCAATTTTTCAGTCCGTATTATAACCGACGCACAGACAGGTGGGGCGGCAGTGTGGAAAACCGGGCACGCCTGGCGGTGGCGGTATGTGATGCTATCCATAAAAAATGCGGCCGTGACTTCCCTGTGGAAATAAGGATAAGCGCCACAGAATTTGAGGATGGTTATGATCTTGATGAAGGTATTGCTTTGGCCCGGCAGTTAGAAGGTCATGCAGATATCATCCATGTCTCGGTGGGTGTGCATGGCACCTTAACCAGTGACAGCTGGCTAAAGTTTTCTCCGACCATGTTTGTTGATGATGGCGTAAATGTCAAATATGCGGCGGAAATCAAGAAACATGTAAAAAATACGCCTGTTGTGGCCATAGGCGCTTTGACCGACCCGGCCATGATGGAAGAAATCATAGCTTCCGGACAGGCAGATTTTGTGGGCATCGCACGGGGTCTGCTGAGTGATCCTGATCTGCCGCATAAAGCACGTGCCGGCAGGGAAGACGAAATCAGAAAGTGTATTCGCTGTATGAGCTGCTGGTCAGGATTAATGCAGGGTCAAATCTACTGTGCTCTTAATCCCGAAACCAGCCGGGAGCGGGAAACTAAATTCTGTCTGCAGCCTGCTAAACCGCAAAAAGTGCTCATTGCCGGTGGAGGGATTGCCGGTATGCAGGCGGCACTGACGGCAGCGGCAGAGGGACATCAGGTCATATTGTGTGAGAAAAGCGCTCGTCTGGGCGGCGGCATACGCTGTGAAGAGAATGTTCCCTTTAAAAAGCATGTGCGGGAATATATCGAGCTGCAGGAAAGATTGATTGCCCGCGCACCGATTGACCTGCGGCTAAACACTGAAGTTACACCGGAACTGGCAAGAGCACTTAGGCCGGATGTAATCATTGCTGCCCTGGGGGCGCGTCCTATTGTGCCTCAGGTTGAGGGGATCGATGGCGCTAAGGTGCTGGCAGCAGAAGATGCTTATCTAAATCCGGAAAAAGTAAAGGGGAAAGCGGTGATCCTGGGCGCCGGACTGGTAGGCTGTGAGCTGGCTGTTTATCTTGCCCTGCGCGGCCATGCCGTGGAAATTGTGGAAATGGGAGACCGGATTAATGCCGCAGGGAACATGGTTCAGGGGATGGTTGTGGCCGGAGAGCTAAAGCGGCATGGAGTGAAGCTTCATTTCCGCACAAAAGCTGTAGCCATCACTGAAGAAGGCGTTAACTGTGCCGGCCCTGACGGTGAAATATTTATTAATGCTGAAACCGTTATTTATGCGACGGGACAGGAGCCGCTGACAGAGCAAGCTGCCGTTTTAGGTCAATGTGCGCCGACTTTTCATATGATTGGCGATTGCCTGGGACCGAAGAATATAATGCAGGCGACGCGGACGGCCTATACTATTGCCAAGGATATTGGTCGTTATTAAGCTCTTTTGAAAGGGTAAGAAGCGGTCTCAGCCTTTTGCCGCTGAGCGGCTACCAAAGTACAGTAAGGTAAAGCCGGAACAGGAGGTGTATTGATGCCGCTGGAAATCATTCGTAATGATATAACCAAAGTGCAGGCCGATGCCATTGTAAATGCTGCCAACCCTACCCTGCTGGGCGGCGGTGGAGTAGATGGAGCCATTCATCGTGCTGCCGGTCCGGAATTATTGGCAGAGTGCCGTACCCTGGGCGGCTGCGCAGTGGGACAGGCAAAAATAACAAAAGGTTATCGACTGCCGGCAAAATATGTGATTCATACCGTGGGCCCCATTTGGCAGGGCGGCAGCAAAAATGAAGAAAAGCTGCTGACTGATTGTTACAGGAATTCCCTGGCTTTAGCGAAAGAGTACCAACTTGAGAGCATTGCTTTTCCCCTGATTTCGGCAGGAGCCTACGGGTACCCTAAGGATCAGGCTTTAAAAGTTGCCATTACTGTGATTGGAGAATTTTTGCTCAAAAACGAGATGACAGTTTATCTGGTCATCTATGATCGGGCATCTTTTCAATTATCAGAAAAATTGTTTGCCTCCATCACACAATATATAGATGACAGGTACGTGGAAGTACATGAAATCAGAAGAGAGTTGTTTGCAGTTGAAGCCCCAACTCCGGTTCAGCAGCGCAAACGAAATCTTGAAGATCTCATGGAGCAGCTGGATGAAACTTTCTCACAAATGTTACTTCGTTTAATTGATGAAAAAGGCTTGACAGATGCCGAGACCTATAAAAAAGCAAATATTGATCGCAAACTATTCTCTAAAATTCGCAACAATATCGACTACAAGCCCAGCAAACCTACAGTCCTGGCCTTTGCCATAGCTTTAGAATTAACCCTTGATGAGACAAAAGATCTGCTGCGGAAGGCTGGTTTTGCCCTTTCTCCCAGCAGTAAGTTTGATCTTATTGTTGAGTTTTTTATTGCTGAAGGCAATTACAATATTTTTGAAATTAATGAAGCTTTATTTGCTTTTGGGCAGAATCTGCTTGGGGTTTAGCGCAGTAGTATGCTTAATTGTCGCCTGCCAGGCGACCGCAATCTGAATCTGAACTGTTATCCTTAAATCAGCAATAATGATTGGAGGATAACAGAATGAAAAGAGGTTTAACAGAACTGGTCTTTATTCTGGACAGAAGCGGTTCCATGAGCGGTCTGGAAAGTGACACCATCGGCGGCTACAATGCCATGTTGGCTAAACAAAAAAATGAACCTGGTGAGGCGGTTGTCACTACCGTCCTCTTTGATGACAGATATGAATTGCTGCATAATCGCCTCAACCTGCGGGGTGTCAAGCCGCTCACAGAGAAAGATTATTATGTAAGGGGCTGTACAGCATTATTAGATGCTGTAGGAAAAACTATTAACACCATCATTAATGTTCAGAAACATACCGCCGCAGGCGAGCGTGCCGAGCATGTGATGTTCGTAATCACGACGGACGGCATGGAAAATGCCAGCCGCGAGTTTACCTATGAGCAAGTACGCCGGCTGATTGAGCAGCAGAAAAACAAGTATGGTTGGGAATTCATTTTTCTCGGCGCCAACATCGATGCCATTGCTGTAGCTGACCGATTTGGCATCAGTGAGGACCGCGCAGCTAATTTTCACGCTGATAGTAATGGTACTTTATTAAACTTTGCAGTAATCAGTGAGGCGGTTAGTGAGCTGCGGGCAGGTCGTCCCATCGCGCGGGAGTGGAAGCGGCGTATCGACGAAGACTTTAAGCAGCGTCCGGCAGGGGACCATGCAGCTCAGGGGAGAAAGAAAAGTTAGTTGCGGTGTCCTGACATAAAAGGAACAAGAAAGAGGAAACTCTTTCTTGTCTTATTTTTACCTTACTCCCCATAAGTAGGGTGCAGCAGGATTTTGAGGGGAGTAAGCAAAAATAATTAAGATAAAAGTTGTTTATGTGTTGAGAAAACCTGAATAATCCCGACTGTCCAGCCGCAGGAACTGATCACCAGGTAAAAGTTGGAATTTGGAGCTGGCTCCCTATATTTCCCAAAGTAAGGAGAAAAGAAAAGTTGGAGATTAAAGAAGTTGATATTCCTGAAATCAAGCAAATATATGAAAAATATATGGTAAATGACTTTCCCGCAGCTGAATTAAAACCTTTTATGGCCATAGAGAGTTTGATTAAGCGGCACAGTTACAAATGTTTTGCTCTTGACAGCCAAGCCAGCTTAACAGCATACGCGTTCTTATATTTTAATGATTCGCAAAGATGTTTTTTACTCGACTACTTTGCAGTGATAGCAACCAAAAGAGGTAGAGGGTATGGTAGTCAGTTTTTAACTTTATTAAAGAAAAAATTATTTGCTGTTGATGGGTTTCTTGTAGAGGTAGAAAAGTTAGAGTCAGCAGAAAAGGAACAAGAGCGGGAAGAACGGGAGAAGCGTCTACATTTTTACTTAAAGAATGGTATGAAAAAAACTAATGTTACTACTAATTTGCTGGGAGTAGATTTTGATATTCTCTATCAACCTCTAAGAAAGAGTCTTGATGATTACTACGTTTATAGTGCGCTAAAAGGAATTTACAATACTATGTACCCAGAGCAATTACGTGACAGGATAGTAATAAATTATGGGATGTAGTTGTTTGCAGCCTTATTGTTTGTATACTTAATTACCTTAAGCTAAATGAATGCAGGTATAACTGATAATCATTTTCAACACAAGTGTGCCTATGGCCAGCGATCAGGGATAGCTTTTTTTCAGAAGATTGATATAATATCAATTATACAGCTAGGATTACTTCGTGAGTAAATCGAGGAAACTACTACTGCAGGGAGAGGTGTAAATGAAAAGAATTATAACTGTTTTTATTGTTGTACTGACAGTAATTACGTTGTTGGCAGCCTGTTCAGGGCAGCAGGAAGAAGCACAAGACGAGTTGGTAGTGGGGATGGAGCTTGCTTACCCACCCTTCGAAACAAAGGACGCGCAGGGTGAGCCCAGCGGCGTTAGCGTAGATCTAGCAAAAGCTTTGGGCGAAT
>JAAYKP010000093.1 GCA_012522335.1 Bacillota bacterium | reverse complement strand
TAAAGCCTGGCGCGCTTTTTGCAGCGCGTTTTTATGCCTCGTTGTAGTCACCAGCACCGATTCAGGTGCCGTTACTGCTCCCTTAAAGACATAGCGGATAATTGTCTCTTCTAACTCCTGTAAACCCTGCTGATGTAAAACAGACATAGGCACCAGCGGCAGCGGTGCCAGCTGCTTTTCCAGGTCAGAAAGTACAGTTTGCGGCTCCGCCAATAAATCAATCTTATTGGCAATGACAATACAGGGTTTATCATTAATTGCCTGCAGAATTAATTTATTTTCCTCATTAAGTCCTTCTGTAACATCAACTACAAATAAAACGAGATCAGCTTTGGCCATGGCAGCATGACTTAACTCCACACCGATTCTTTCTATTTCATCCGGTGTTTCACGAATGCCTGCCGTATCAAGCACAGTCAGGGCGATTCCGCCCAGATTAATGCTTTCCTCCAGCACATCCCGTGTCGTGCCCGGTATAGCCGTCACAATAGCCCGCTGTTCCCGCAGCAGAGCATTAAGCAGCGAACTTTTACCCACATTCGGCAGGCCTACAATGGCAGTTCTGAGCCCTTCGCGCAGAATCCTGCCCTGATCCGCCGTGGACAGCAGCCGCTCCAGTTTAGCCACTGCTTGTTGGGTACGGTCAGCAATTTCTTCCCGGGTTAAATCTTCCACATCCTGATGCTCGGGAAAATCAATGGATGCTTCAGCCTGCGCCAGCACAGCCAATAAATCTTTTCTCACAGCAGCTACTTCCTGCGAAAGACGGCCTGTCAGCTGCCTGACCCCGACCTGCATGGCAGCTTCCGTTTTAGCCCGTATTACCTGAATGACGGCTTCCGCCTGGGCTAAATCAATACGACCGTTAAGAAAAGCCCGCTGCGTAAATTCACCCGGTTCAGCCAGACGCGCGCCGGCAGCCAAAACAACTTCTAAAGTTTTACTTAAGGGCAAAATGCCACCGTGGCAGTTGACTTCCACCACATCTTCCCGGGTAAAGGTATGGGGAGCACGCATAAAGGAAATCAATGCTTCATCAATCAACTGCTGATTGTGAGGATTAATAACTTGACCATAATAAAGACGATGACTGACCGGCTTGTCAGGCTGCTTGGCAAAACGAAAAATCTGTAAACCGATTTCTTCGGCCCTTGGTCCGCTGATGCGGACAATGCCAATTCCACCTTCTCCCGGTGGGGTGGAAATAGCGGCGATTGTATCTTCAAACATGCTTTTTCCCCTTTCAGGCCTAACTGCATTTTCCTGTCTTAGACACTGCAGCCAAAATGTTTGTGCCGTCAGATTATTGACTAAGTTGAAAAAAGCCGCCGCCCGAGAGGCGGCGGCTGCTTTTTATTTTGGCGCAATCACAACTTTACGATACGGCTCACTACCTTGACTATAAGTCGTTACTGAAGTATGCTCCTGGAGTGCTGTATGGATAATACGTCTTTCCTGTGGAGTCATGGGCTCCAGCACAACTTCTCTCTGCGTACGGACAGCCTTTTTGGCCAAATTTTGCGCTAAAGTACGCAAAGTTTCTTCTCTTTTCTCACGATAGTTTTCCACATCGAGGAGCAGGCGCCCATCCTGTCCAGGAAACTTTTTATGATAAATTACACTTAACAGATACTGCAGAGCATTCAGGGTCTGTCCACGTTTCCCGATTAGTATGCCCATCTTGCTGCCATTCACACTTAATTTTAAGATTTCTTCTGTCTGCTCGACTTCAACCTCAGCGGTTAATCCCATTCTGGCAATCATTTGTTCTAAAAAATCACACATAAACAGAGCCGGGCTAATTTTTTCTGTCAGACGAACACGAGCCTGTTTTGAACCGATCAAACCAAAAAGACCTGCACTAGGTTCGGTAACCACCTCTACCTTTACCCGTTCAATGGGTAGGTCAATCTCCGCTAAAGCCTTTTGTGTTGCTTCTTCTACTGTCCTGCCTGTTGCTTCTACAACTTTCATTGTTCCTGTACCGCTCCCTTCGCTGGTTGTCGATGAATTAACAAATGCTGCGCCAGGGAGAGCAAATTGTTAACAACCCAGTAGAGTACCAAACCTGCAGGAAAACGCAGACTGAAATAGAGAAGCATCAGCGGCATCACTGCCATCATCATTTTTTGTGATGGATCCGTCATGGTTAGTTTTTGCTGCAGAAAAGTAGTCGCTCCGGATAGGAGCACTAAAATCCAGTAACCTGGATGCTGCTGCCAGACTGTCGCTCCTTCTACCGTTGTCTGCAGAGCGACACGCATATCTATACCCAAGAGAAAATACTGCTGCGGATCAATGGTTGGTGGTGACTGCAGCATCCTAAACATGGCAAATAAAATGGGCAGCTGAATCAACAGCGGCAGGCAGCCTGCAGCCGGGTTAATTTTATGTTTTTGCCATAACTCCATTGTCGCCTGATTTAATTTTTCTGTATCATGCTTATACTTTTCCTGAATCTTTTTCAGTTCAGGCTGTATCTCCTGCATCGCTTTGGCTGAAGCCAACTGCTTACTCATTAAGGGCCACATAATTAAGCGCACCAGGATTGTCAAAACAATGATAGATAATCCGTAATTGTGCGTAAAATCATTTATTGCCAGTAACATAGAATTTAAGACATCTATAATGGCCGCAATCATTCCTTGGCCTCCTTTTCGTGTTCATCCACTGGATCATACCCGCCGGGGTGGAAAGGGTGACAGCGACTTAAGCGTTTAAGCGTCAGCCACACCCCTTTAGCAGCGCCATACTGCTCAATTGCCTCCATGGCATATTGTGAACAGGTTGGTGTAAAACGACAACTGGGTTTTTTAAGAGGTGACAAAAATTTTCTGTAACAGCGGAGCAAAAAAAGCAGCAGCCGTTTCATACCCTCACCTGTATCTTTCTTAATTGCTTTTAACTGAAAACAGACCGCCTTTCTTTAAAATCTGCTTCATTGCTGTGGCGGCCTGTTGATAATCAAAATTAGCTGCCCGGGTTCTGGCAATGAATACTAGGTCCCTTCCCTGCACTAAATCTGCAGCATACAAACGGTAAGCCTCCCTGAGCAATCTTCTAATGCGATTACGCGTAACCGCATTACCTATTTTTTTACTGACAATAAAACCAGTACGATTAATATTACCGGTGTTTGGCAGCTGATAAAGAACAAGTGCTTTGGTTGCTGTGGAGCTGCCCTGAGCAAAAACACGCTGGTATTCACTGTTTTTACGGATACGACCGTTCTTTTTCACTGTTCCTACCCGCTTTATGCCGATAGTCTCTTTCTCCCTTTAGCCCTTCTTCTTTTGATTACCAAACGTCCGGCTGCAGTAGACATCCGTTTCCGGAAACCATGCAGTTTTTTTCTTTTTCTAACTTTTGGTTGGTATGTGCGCTTCATTAATTACACCTCCTGTTTCAGTTAGCAGTAAACATAGATGGGTAAGTTCTTTTTTCCAGTGCGCTTTAGTGCGCTTTCCTACTGGCTGCCGAGATCTCTTCCGCCGCATCCGCGATTTGTGCAGCTATTTTCTCAACAGTGTAAAACCCCATATCAAAACGATTATAACTTCTCCATCTTTTACTGTCAAGGGAAGATACTGCACCCCTATCCCCCCTGTCCAGCGGCATTCAGCAACAATCACTATTGCGGCAGGCGCCAGATTTTGTTAAGATAAGAATGGTAACCTGGCGATATTTATAAGTCTCTTTTTTTAACTGCTATGCTGTACCCTGCAGCTAGTGGTTATCACATTAACCTTATAAAAGTAAAATTTTTACAAATTATACATATCTGGGTTATTTTTTATTAAAATATCTTCAGCTCACAGCAGTGTGCACTAACAGCCGTTATGACTACAGTTGTGAATAAAGTTGTGGATAACTTTTTTGTCAGCTCTGTTGAAAAACTGCTGTTTTATGCTAAATTAAAGCCCTATTATGCGGCTTTTTTACATATTATCCACAGATTATGTGGACAAGGGGGCAAAAATGTGGATAAGTCTGCTTTTAGGCTAATTATTTAGCCTTTTGCCAGCTGTAATCTGTGGATAAATTCTTAATAACTTTCTGCAGTGATGATAAAATGTTGCTCTAAGCTGCGCAAATTTGCCTTGGCAGCTTTGTTCAGCTATGCCGCAGTAAGGGTTGGCAGCCGGCAACTGTAAATGCAGCCTTTTTAAGGAGGATCATGTAATGGATTATCAACTGCTGGATATCTGGCAGGCTACCCTGGATCAAATTGAAGAAAAAATGAGTAAACCGAGTTTTGAAACTTGGTTAAAAACAACAAAACCTGTTTCTATTAACGATGATTCATTAGTTATCAGCGTACCTAATGAATTTACTAAAGATTGGGTACAGGGCCGTTATGCTGATTTAATTACCAGTGCCCTGCAGGAGGTAGTGGGGAACGAAAACTTTCGTGTTCACTTTGTGACGCCACCTGTTAACGAAGATGAACAAACAATTTTTACGCAAGAGGAGACGGTGACTTCACCGCCGGCTGCTCCTGTTCATTCTGTACCATTATCCACAGCATGGCTAAACCCCAAATATACATTTGATACGTTTGTGATCGGTAACAGCAACCGTTTTGCCCATGCGGCAGCCTTGGCCGTTTCCGAAGCACCGGCACGAGCTTATAATCCTCTTTTCATTTATGGCGGTGTCGGTCTCGGTAAAACACACCTCATGCATGCCATCGGTCATCATGTTATCAACAACACGCCTTCTTACCGGGTAATGTATCTTTCCTCAGAGAAGTTTACAAACGAATTTATTAATTCCATTCGTGATAATAAAACCGAGGCCTTCCGCAATAAATACCGTACCATTGATGTGCTCTTAATTGATGATATTCAATTTTTGGCGGGAAAAGAAACAACACAGGAAGAATTTTTTCATACCTTTAATGCTCTACATGAAAGCAACAAGCAAATAATCATCTCCAGTGACCGACCGCCAAAAGAAATACCTACCCTGGAAGATCGTTTGCGTTCCCGCTTTGAATGGGGATTAATCACTGATATTCAGCCTCCTGACCTGGAAACCCGTATTGCTATTTTACGTAAAAAAGCCAGTTCCGAAAATATCAGTATGGATGATGATGTAATTCTTTACATTGCCAACAATATTGTTACTAATATTCGTGAACTGGAAGGAGCATTTATTCGGGTTATTGCTTATTCCTCCTTAACAAAACGTAAAATTGATGTTCCCTTAGCCCAGGAAACACTGCAGAGTATTATTGCTGCGTACGAAAAACCAAAAATCATCACCATTGAAAAAATACAAAAAGTAACGGCGGAACATTTTGCCCTCAGGGTAGATGAACTGAAAGCGAAGAAGCGCACGAAAAATGTTGCTTTGCCGCGGCAAATCGCCATGTATTTAGCACGGGAACTTACTGATTCCTCTTTGCCGAAAATAGGTGAAGAATTTGGTGGGCGGGATCATACAACCGTGATGCATGCTCACAAAAAAATTACGATTGATCTGAAGAAAAACCGACAACTGCAGAGTATTGTGGACCAGCTGACTGAAAAAATTAACAGTTGTTGATAACATGTGGATAACTTGCGTATATTTTGTTGATTGACTCTGGATTATTTGATAAATTTTTTACTGCTGTGGATGCAGTGGATAAGCTGTCCTGCCTTATCCCCACCCTTATCCACAACGCTCAAAGCTGATGCGGCCTGGCTTTAACTTAGTTATGCCCACTATCCCCAACCCCTAATACTAAATCTACTAAAAATAATATATATATGCAGATAGTAGTTATTTATGCCGGCCAGTTAGATTTTTTGCTTAAATTTTTTTGAGACAGCATTTTTTCAATATAAGAAAAAACAAAAAACGGGGTGTTTTTCAGTGCGTCTTTCTATTCCGAAGCAACTTTTGTCTGATCATCTGCAGGTTGTGGCCAAAGCTATTCCGGTCAGAAGTGTTAATCCTGTCCTGGAAGGTGTTCTGTTGGAAGGTGACGGTGAAAAAATCACTTTAACTGCCACCAATCTGGAGTTAGGTATACAAACTTACTTTACAGCACCACACCGCGAGACTGGTAAAGTTGTTTTACCGGGGAAAATCGTTGAGATTATCCGCCATCTGCCGGGAGATACTGTGGAGCTTGAGATTAACCCTGAAAATTTCGCTACTTTAATTTCCAGCCCCCCGGCTGAATTTCAGATTTACGGCCTCAGCGCAGAAGATTATCCGCTTTTTCCTGAACAACAGCCTGAATTGGCACAATGCAGTTTTAAAATTAAAGCGGCAGATTTGCGCCGTGCCTTAAGGCAAACTTTATTTGCCGTTTCCCACGATGAAGGAAAACCGGCCTTTGTTGGTGTATTCTTTTCCTTAGCTCATGAAACCCTGACGTTAGCTGCTTCCGATACCTTTCGTTTAGCTACCACCAGCTGTACTGTGCAGAGCAATAGCACGGCAGATTTTCTGGTTCCGGGAAAAAATCTGCAGGAGGTACTGCGGGT
Organism: Bacillota bacterium; assembly: GCA_012522335.1. Lineage (GTDB taxonomy): Bacteria > Bacillota > Dethiobacteria > Dethiobacterales > Dethiobacteraceae > UBA9865. Next base: position 31,416 of record JAAYKP010000093.1, on the reverse strand, counting down.
CATAACAGATGAGGAAGCAATCATTGAAGCGGCAGTGATACAAAACCAACTGTTTCTTTACTGTCGTAATACCTGTATTTCTTCACGTTTAATAGATGAAAACTATCCTCAGATCAACCGCGTCATTCCCAAATCTTTTATCGGTACCGCTGTCCTGGACACAGCAGCTTTTACACAAGCGGTAGAAAGAGCTTCACTGTTAGCAGAGGGAAGCAATCATGTTTTACGCTTTTCCCTTAATCACGAGGCAATGGTGATTCGTGCTGCTTCTAAATACGGTAAAATACAGGAAGTGGTGCCCCTTGAGTTAACGGGGGAAGGGGTAGAAATTGCCTTTAATGCTCGTTTTATACTGGACATGCTGAAAATTGTTGAGGGTGAACAGTGTCTGATTGAAATAACGGGACCCAATCAACCCTTTATTCTGAAGGATTCCTTGGCTGATAATTACTTATATCTTGTTCTACCGGTAAGAATTAGCTAGTATTGAGCAAAGGAGCAGTATTTTGCGTGTTGAAACTCTTGTGTTACACAACTTCCGCAATTACCAGTATATAGAACTGGCACTGGATGCCTATTTAAACATTTTTGTGGGAGCTAATGCGCAGGGCAAAACTAACCTTTTGGAAGCGATCAATTATGCGGCTTTAGGACGTTCCTTTCGCACCCGGAATGAAGAAGAACTGGTACGCTGGGGAAGTGAAGCCTGTACGGTGCAGGTAGGTATACAGCTGCAGCAGCAGCGGCAGAAGCTGCGCCTCAGCTACGACCTGCAGACAAAAAAGAAAAAATATTTTTGTAACGGAGTAGAATTATCACGTACTGAGTATGTGGGGAGAATAATTCCTGTCTTATTTACGCCGGAAGATTTGGCTGTTGTTAAAGGTTCTCCGCAGCTGCGGCGTAAATTTTTTGATGAATTAATCGGTAAAATCTCACCCCTGTACGAGCAGGATTTAAGCCGCTATCAGCAAATATTGCGCCAACGCAACCAGCTGTTAAAAACTCAAGGCGCAAAAATACTGCATTCCGCGGAGCTGGCAAGCTGGAATGAACAGTTAGTTAAGCAAGGCAGTAAGGTGATGGCTAAAAGAAAGTTTGCCATACACCGTTTAGGTTTACTGGCACGTTTAGCACACCGCAGTCTGACCGGCAGGAAAGAAACACTGACTGTCCACTACCTTTCCAGCCTTGGTGAGGAGGTAACTGCGCCAAACACAAATTTGGAGGCTTTGTTTGCCCAGGCTTTAGAGAAACAGGCTGCCGCGGAATGTAGGTTGGGGCAAACTTTGCTGGGTCCCCACCGCGATGATATCTTGTTTGCCATTAATGAAAAAAACGCCCGTCTTTACGCGTCACAGGGACAGCAGCGTACTTTGATGTTGGCCTTAAAACTGGCAGAAATTGAATTTATCAAAAGTGAAAGCGGAGAGTTTCCGATTCTGCTTTTAGATGATGTTTTTTCAGAACTTGATCAGCAGCGCCGTCAGCTGTTAGTAGCTGCCATTGAAGAAAAAGTGCAGACAATCATCACCGGTACGGCTGCGGAAAAGTTGGGTTTAATGCAGAACCGAGGCAAACTGTTCACGGTAGAGAGGGGAAGGGTGAGGCTGAATGATACCCATAGCGCAAATTCTTGAGCAAACATTAAACCGTCTGCCTTCCGCCAAAAAGATCAAAGGGCAGCTGCTGATTGACGCCTGGAGTGAAGTTGTGGGGGAAGTGATTGCCAGGAAAACTGAAGCCTTTGCTTTTGAGAACGGCATACTGCTGGTACGTGTCTGCGATTCAGTGTGGGCACAGCATCTTACCTTACAAAAACGCCACATCATGCGTAAGCTGCAGCGTGCTGTCAAAACGAGAGTTTTAAAAGATGTGCGTTTTCAGGTGGGAAAGCTGCAGCAGCCGCAGGTAAAAAAAGATAATCAGGGTGGTAACCGGAACTGGCGGCAGATAAGCTTGGAGCAGCAGGAACTGAGCAGTATTGAAGCAGCTTTTGCCGGGACTGACTTACCGCTGGATTTACAAAATAGTATGCGTACACTGTTTATGGCTCAGAAAAAGTATCAAAAATGGGTAATAAAGCAAGGCAGTCCCAGCTGTAAGCAGTGCGGTCTGCCGCTAATTCAGACTGCGCGCGAAACATTTTGCTTGAGCTGTAAAACAAAGGAAAATGGGTAGAATAGTTATGCAGACCAGAAAAATTTGGTTAGGGGAGGTTTTATTTTGTTTTTACACATCGGCGGTTCCCGCATCGTAGCGGGCAAAGATATTATTGGGATTTTTGATATCCGACTACAGGAAAAACAATGTAATAAGGAATTTTTACAGTCAGCGCCCAAAATTACTGATCTGAGTAAAGAGGAGATAAAAACCTTTCTCGTAACCAATGATGGTGTCCTTTTTTCGCCGATAGCAGCGGGGACTTTAAAGAAACGCTTTCAGACAAATAACTTGACGGCGGCAGAAAAGTAAAATAAGGATAAAAAGAAGCTGATAACTACAGCGTGCAGCTATAGAGACAGTCTGTAAACACGCTTGTTTAAACAGGCCTTGATTTCACGCTTAACAAGGCTGAAAGCGGTCTGTGTCAGTGTCAGGCAACGGGAGGTAGGAAAGTGGCAGAAGAACAAAATAGTAAAAAAGGTAACCATTATGATGCCGACCAAATTCAGGTCTTAGAGGGGCTGGAAGCGGTAAGAAAGCGGCCGGGGATGTACATCGGTTCTACCGGTGCACGCGGACTGCACCATCTGGTCTATGAAGTGGTTGACAATAGTATTGATGAAGCGCTGGCCGGCTACTGCGATAATATAGTAGTTACGATTGAGCCTGGCAATGTTATTACGGTAACTGATGACGGGCGCGGCATTCCGGTCGGTGAGCAAAAGAAACTAAAAAAGCCGGCAGTAGAAGTTGTGCTGACAGTACTGCATGCCGGGGGTAAGTTTGGCGGGGAAGGCTATAAAGTTTCCGGTGGTTTACACGGCGTTGGTGTGTCGGTGGTTAATGCCCTGTCAGAGTGGCTGGAAGCAGAAGTAAGGGTAGACGGAAAAATACACAGAATACGCTTTGAACGGGGTAAAACTGTAGAACCTTTAAAAGTCATCGGCAAAGCGAAAAAAACAGGCACCAAAATTTCCTTCAAACCTGATCCGGAAATTTTTGAAAGCCTTGATTTTAATTTTGATACCCTGGCCCAGCGTTTACGGGAACTGGCATTTTTAAATAAAGGTATCTGTATTAAACTGCTGGACAGGCGCGGTGAGGATGAAGTTAAAGAGGTTTATAAATACGAGGGCGGCATAAAGTCTTTTGTCGAATACCTCAATAAAAATAAAAATCCTCTGCATAAAAAAGTAATCTATCTGGAGCGCAGCCAGGCAGACATTAGTGATTTGGAAATTGCTCTGCAGTATCATGATGGCTATAATGAACTGATTTTTTCTTTTGCCAATAACATTCGTACCCACGAAGGCGGTACCCATGAAGCAGGTTTTAAAACGGCCCTCACCCGGCTGTTTAATGATTATGCACGTAAAAATAACTTTTTAAAGGATAATGAGAGCAATATCAGCGGTGAAGATATTCGTGAAGGCCTCACGGCAGTAGTCAGCGTGAAGCTGTTGGAACCGCAGTTTGAAGGTCAGACCAAAACTAAATTAGGTAACACTGAAATGAGGGGGCTGGTTGATTCTTTTCTCTATGAAGAATTAGGTGCTTTTTTTGAAGAAAACCCCTCCATTGCCAGAAGACTGGTAGAAAAGGCTATCAGTGCTTCCCGGGCCCGGGAAGCAGCCCGTAAGGCCCGGGAGCTGGCACGGCGGAAAAATGCTTTAGAAGTAAGCTCGCTGCCCGGTAAGCTGGCAGACTGTGTCAGCCGTGACCCGGCAATGAGTGAATTATTTATCGTGGAGGGTGATTCTGCCGGCGGGTCCGCCAAGCAGGGCCGGGATCGCAGATTCCAGGCTATTTTACCCCTGCGGGGAAAAATTTTAAATGTGGAAAAGGCAAGATTAGATCGCATCTTGGCTAATGAAGAAATTCGCACCATGATTACTGCCTTTGGTACGGGGATTGGCGCAGAAATGGATATCAAGCGGGCACGCTATCATAAAATCATCATTATGACTGACGCCGATGTAGATGGCGCCCATATTCGTACCTTATTGTTAACTTTCTTTTTCCGCTACATGCAGCCCCTCATTGAAGCAGGTTATATTTATATTGCCCAGCCTCCCCTTTATAAAGTAAAGAAAAAACAAGAAGAATACTATCTGTATTCGGATGAGCAGTTGGAGCAGCTGTTTGGGGAAATTGGCCGTGAGGGTACCACTATCCAGCGCTATAAAGGGCTGGGGGAAATGAATCCGGAACAATTATGGGAAACAACCATGGATCCGGCCAAAAGAACAATTCTGCAGGTAACCATGGATGATGCCCTGCTGGCAGACGAAATGTTTACAATCCTGATGGGCGATAAAGTGGAACCGAGGCGTAATATAATTGAAAAATACGCGCAGCAAGTACGTAATCTTGACATTTAAAGGAGGTGGGTCGAAATGAATTTTACGCATGGTAAAATAGTACCCATTGCCATCCATGAAGAGGTAAAAGATTCTTTTATTGATTACGCCATGAGTGTGATCGTCAGCCGTGCCCTACCTGATGTACGGGACGGTTTAAAACCGGTACACCGGCGCATTCTGTATTCCATGTATGAGTTAACGATGTGGCCGGATAGACCACATAAAAAATCAGCACGTATTGTTGGTGAAGTACTGGGTAAATATCATCCACATGGCGATTCAGCCGTTTATGATGCCATGGTGCGCTTAGCGCAGGATTTTTCTATTCGTTATCCACTGGTTGACGGTCACGGCAACTTCGGTTCTGTTGATGGAGATCCACCGGCAGCCATGCGCTATACAGAAGTGAGAATGGCGAAAATAGCCACTGAAATGCTGGCCGATATTCAAAAAGATACCATTGATTTTAGGCCTAACTTTGACGATACTTTGCAGGAACCGGTTGTCCTGCCGTCCCGTTTTCCCAATCTGTTAGTTAATGGCTCTGCCGGGATTGCCGTGGGCATGGCTACTAATATCCCACCTCACAATTTGCGTGAAGTAATTGATGCGCTGGTATATTTAATTGATCATCCGCACTGTGAAGATCAGGAAATTTTAAAACTGATCAGCGGTCCTGATTTTCCCACCGGCGGCCTTATTATGGGTCGCGAGGGTATCCGTACAGCTTACCGTACAGGCCGCGGTATTATTAAAATCAGGGCACAGACACAGATTGAACATCTGGAAAACGGCAAGTCACGTATTGTGGTGACGGAACTGCCCTATCAGGTAAATAAGGCGAAAACAATTGAAAAAATAGCAGAATTGGTCCGCAGTAAAAAAATCGAAGGTATTACCGATTTACGGGATGAATCGGACCGCAATGGTCTGCGGATTGTGATTGAATTAAGAAGAGATGCCAACGGGCAGGTGGTCTTGAACCAGCTGTTTAAATATACACAGCTGCAGCAAACTTTTGGTATTATTATGCTGGCTTTGGTGAAGGACAAGCCTAAAGTGCTTAATTTACGACAAATGCTGAGCCATTACCTGGAACACCAAAAAGATGTGGTAACCCGCCGCACCCAGTATGAATTACGGAAAGCGGAAGAAAGGGCCCACATTTTAGAAGGGCTGCGCATTGCCATCGATAATCTCGATGCCGTGATTAAGCTCATTCGCTCTTCCCGGACTGTAGAAATTGCCCGGCAGGGGTTGATGAATAATTTTCAGCTCAGCGAAATTCAGGCCAAGGCCATTTTGGATATGCGCCTGCAAAAACTAACAGGGCTGGAGCGGGAAAAGCTGGAAGAAGAGTATTTAGAGTTAATCAAAAAGATAGCTTATTATCAAGAAATTTTGGCCAATGAAAGGTTACTGCTGCAGATTATTAAAGATGAACAGCTGCAGATTCGTGAAAAATATGGCGATGAAAGACGTACAAAAATAGTAGCCAGTGAAGACGATTTTTTAATTGAAGATTTGATTGCCGAAGAAGATATGGTGGTGACTTTGACCCATAGGGGTTACATTAAGCGTCTGCCGGCAGATACTTATAAAACGCAGCGGCGCGGCGGCCGAGGCGTGACCGCCATGCAGACCAGAGGTGACGATTTTGTCGAGCATGTCTTTGTAGCCTCTACCCATGCTTATCTCTGCTGCTTTACTGATCGCGGCAAAATGTACCGGAAAAAAGTATTTGAGATTCCGGAAGCAAGTCGTCAGGCCCGGGGTACAGCCATTGTTAACCTGATGGCAGTGGAGCCGGGGGAAAAAATTACTGCTGTGATCCCGGTACGGGACGGGACAGAAGGTCAATATATGTTTATGGCAACACGGCAGGGCGTGGTGAAAAAAACTGCTCTGGAAGAGTTTGCTAATGCCCGCGCCAGCGGCATTATTGCCATTTCTCTACGTGACAATGATGAATTAATTGATGTCCGGCTGACTGACGGCAAACACCAGGTCGTGTTAATAACAGAAAACGGCTACGCAATTCGCTTCAGCGAAGAAGATGTGCGCTCCATGGGACGTAATGCTTATGGTGTAAAAGGAATCAGCCTGGATAAAGATGACCAGGTGATTGCCATGGAAGTAGTACATCCCCATTTAGAGCGGGACAGTGAACTGCTGGTGGTGACAGCAAACGGCTTTGGCAAACGCACGGCTTTCAGGGAATATCGTACGCAGGGCCGAGGCGGTAAAGGCGTTTATACTATTCGCGTCCTGGAGAAGAATGGGGCAGTAGTTGGTGCCAGGGTAGTCCGGCCCGGTGATGAAGTGATGATTATTACTGCCGGCGGTATTGTGATCAGGCAGGATGCCGCAGAAATTTCACAACAGGGCCGCTATGCACAGGGAGTAACACTGATTCGTTTAGATGAAGGTGACCGTGTTGTCAGCCTGGCACGTGTAGTTGCTGATGAAAGTGATGCCTAGGCTGGTGTTGAGATGTCTCGATCACAAAAAAACGAGCTGCACTCCACAATTTTGACCGGCTTACTGCTTTTTTCTCTCCTGGTTGTACTGTTAATCCGTTTTTCCTTTTCTCCGGCAACACCAACTTATCCACCACTGCCGGTCAGTGTGGATATAGTGGTGGTGGGCAGTGGTTTAGTTGGTGAACTTACCGCCCTGGCGGCGGCCCAACAAGCAGCAGATGTACTCTACCTTGATCTGCAGAATACGGAGCAGCCGCTGTTACCGCCCTATCTGCCTGTTTTTTGGCTGGCAGAAAAGTCTGCGCCGGCTGCGGAGACAGAACATGTTTATCTGCCGGAAACAATGGCCCTGGAAATCTACCGACGGGGCGGTGAAGCCGGCAACTATGCGCAAATTTTAAATTTCTGTCTGCAGTCGGCAGAAAGCCTGTTCTGGCTGGAAAGTTTGACCGGACTGGAGCTGATCAATAAAGGGAACCTTAATCATGCTTTTCATCGTGTGCCGGCTAACACTTTATCTGCACTGCGCCGGCAGGTGACGGCAATGCTGCCGGAACGGGTCAGGGTAGAAAAGGACTGGCTGCCGCTGCGGCTTAAACAGCAGGAGCGGCGGATCACCGGGTTAGTGGTACGTACGGCGGAAGGAGAGGAAGAGGAGATTTCCGCCCGAGCTGTTGTGTTAGCCGACGGTGGATTTGCCGGTAATGAGGAACTGCTGCAGGATTATGCAGGTCTCAGCGGCGTTCGGCCACGTTTAGAAGGCGGTCATCATGGCATAGGCTTAGAGTTAGCCCAGGCCGCAGGGGCGCAAACAAAGAATTTGTCGCAGGTGCTGCTGCAGCCGGTGTTAGCAGAGGATGGCTCCCCGGTGGAGCAGTTAGCCTGGGAACAAGCTCTGCTGTTTACGCAAAGCGGTCAGCTGCTGTCAGGAGATAATCTGACCAAGATACTGCTCAAAGCGGGGGGAACTGTCATGGCCGTAGCCGGTCAGGGAAGTCCCCTGGCCCGGCAGATTAAAACAGCAACGGTGGCCAACGTAGATCTACTGGCGGCGCTGTTAAAAAGCCATCCGTCAGTAGTGGCGGAACAGGTAAAAGCTTTACAGCCGCCATATGCAGCTGCCGAAATCAGTTTAGTAGCCCTTACCGCAGGGGGATTAACGGTGAATGAGTTTTATAATGTGATGGGGCAGCAGGGTGCACTGCCGGGCTTATATGCCGCCGGCGAACTGACGGAGGGTTTACACGGCAGGCAGGCGCTGCCGGAATTATTTTTAACGGAAGCAGTGGTCAGTGCCAAAATTGCCGGCGAACAGGCGGCACAGTGGGCTAACCCTTAGCAGGAAAATGTGTCGAATTTTTATATTGACAGTTTAAATTTGGACACTATATAATAGAATTGATGCTTCGGGGCGGGGTGAAATTCCCCACCGGCGGTAAACGGCCGTGAGCCGTTAAGCCCGCGAGCGCTTGGCGCTGAGCCGGTTAGAATCCGGCGCCGACGGTATAGTCCGGATGGGAGAAGCGAAGATGAACGGTTACTGCGGTTAACCGTATGTATTCATCATGCCCCCGAACTACGGGGGCATTTTTGCTTCCACCCTGCAAACTGTCAGTTAGTTTTGCAGGACACCTGTTTCCAGGCATCAATAATCCATAGGAGGCAAAAGTGACATGAAAAATAATGTGAGGCAAATGGTAAACTTGGCGATGTTGGCGGCGTTATCGGTATTATTGGTGTATTTGGTACGTTTCCCTATTTTTCCCTCCGCTCCCTTTCTGGAGTATGATATGGCCGATGTACCTATTCTGATTGGTACCTTTTTATTCGGTCCCTGGAGCGGCCTGATCTTAACAATTGTTGTTTCCCTGCTTCAGGCGGCCACCGTTTCGGCCGGCAGCGGCTGGATCGGCGCACTGATGCATATTGTGGCTACAGGAGCTTTTGTGTTAGTGGCCGGCAGCATTTACCGTAAATTTACTTCCCGCGCCGGCGCAGTGGCCAGTTTGATTGTGGGTTCAATTGCCATGACTTTAACCATGATTCCCCTTAATTTGATTTTTACTGTCAAATTTATGGGTGCTCCCCGTGAAGTAGTAATGGCCATGCTGCTGCCGACAATTATTCCCTTTAATTTAATTAAAGCCGGTGCCAACAGTATAATTACCTTTGCTGTCTACAAACCGGTTGCCAGAGTACTGCGGCTGGAGATGGCTGAAGCAAAAGAAGCATAACCGCGTGACAGGGGACGGTTCCTTGTCACGCTGCTTAAATCTTATAAAGTAATTTTTTTAAACATCTATCTGATTTTTTTGTAAACCTTATTTGCTGTCCGGCAAATAAGGTTTTTTTTAGTTGGCAGACGGCTCAATCCCGCACTGCTTTTTATTTGCTGACAGCGATGCCGTCGGCAGCCGTTGCTTACTATTTTTTAGTTTTTACCGCTGTCGTGTTAATAATTGTCATGTAGTATAAAGTGCTTCCTGCTGTTGAAAGATAGCAGTAAAAGGAGGCGAGCATAGTTGCAGCAGATTGAGTTATATACGGCACATGGCTGAAGCTATTGTCAGCGGGTGAAAGAGTTTCTTTCCGTCAAACAGCTTGATTATGTGGAATATAATGTCGAGGAAAATCCTGAGGCACGCCACCGCATGATCAGTAAATCGCGTCAGACCGTTATTCCGACAGTGATTGTCGGTGAGGAAATAGTGACAGGGTACGATGTGAAGAAGTTAGTGGATTTATTATCATAAATTGTCAGGCATTTTTTTAAAAAATACCGCACAACTTGCTTGACAAGCGACTTGGTGTTAGATATAATAAAACTCAAATTTTTTAGAAGCTGTGATAAAAGCAATGAAGAGGAAGAGTATTCTGCGTTGGTTTTGCAGAGAGCCGGTGGTGGCTGTGAACCGGTAAACGGCGTAGGAGAAACTCACCTCTAAGCTGCAAGCTGAAAGCCATACGGCAAGTAAGTGATGCCGGCTCCTCCCCGTTAATGTGAGGAACCAGAGTCTGGCAGAGCCAGAGAATAAGGGTGGTACCGCGTAAGTAATCCTTTCGCCCCTTACCTGTAGAGGGTGTAAAGGATTTTTTTTACCCTTTTTTATACCTACAGACAGCTCTAAGCAGCTTTACCTGTATTTAGCGGTATGGACAGCGTGCATTAGTGATGGGGCGGCAGCACGCTTTTCTTATACGTTTCTGAACAATTACATAGCATTATCAACATGCAGATGAGGAAGAGCATGCTTAGGGGAAGCACGCTTTTCGTATATTAAAAGCTGATTATTGATTTTACAAGGAGGAATTGTTATGAGTAGGATTATTTATCTAAACGGTCAGTATGTCCCGGAAGAGGAAGCAAAGATTTCTGTTTTTGATCACGGCTTTCTCTATGGTGACGGTGTCTTTGAGGGGATTCGTTCGTACAAGGGCAGAGTTTTTCGTCTTGATGAACATTTAGTGCGTTTTTATGATTCGGCCAAATCGATTCTGCTGACAATTCCTGAAAGCTATGAGGAAATGAAAGAAGCAATTTTGCAGACTATCCGCGCCAATAAACTGCAGGATGCCTATATTAGGGCGGTAGTTTCCCGCGGCAAAGGAGATTTAGGTTTAGACCCACGTAAATGTGAAAAGCCAACCACGGTGATTATTGCCAGCTCCATTAGCCTTTATCCGCAGGAATTATATGAGAAAGGTCTCTCCGTGATTACGGTAGCGACACGGCGCAATGCGCCTGATGCCCTGGATCCACAGATTAAGTCACTTAACTACTTAAATAATATTCTGGTCAAGATTGAGGCTAACCGCGCCGGTGTCATGGAAGCGGTGATGCTAAACGCGCAGGGCTATATAGCTGAAGGCACCGGTGATAATATCTTTATCGTGAAAAAGAAACAAGTGATTACACCACCTTCGTATGTTGGCGCACTGCCCGGTATTACCAGAGAAGTGATTATGGAACTGGCTGCCGCCGCCGGTTACACCGTCTTAGAAAGACCCTTCACCCGGCATGAACTATATGTGGCTGATGAATGCTTCCTTACCGGTACAGCGGCAGAAGTAATTCCTGTGATCGAAGTGGACGGCCGGCAGATAGGTGATGGTCAGCCCGGTGCAGTGACGCGGGACTTAATTGCTCGTTTCCGGGCTGTGGTCGGCACTGAGGGGGAACCTGTTTATCCGGATGAGTTAGCTTAACAATAGGAGGAAGAACTATGCGCAGTGATGTGATGAAAAAAGGGGTAACGCGTGCTCCCCATCGTTCTTTATTATATGCCATGGGTTGGGTTAAAGAGGAAATGGAAAGACCCCTGATTGGCATTGTCAATTCAGCTAATGATTTTGTGCCCGGACATAAACATCTGCATCAAATTTCTGCGGCTGTGAAGGAGGGAGTGCGCCTGGCCGGTGGTACGCCCTTAGAGTTTTTTACCATCGGAGTTTGTGACGGTTTAGCCATGAATCACCAGGGCATGCACTATTCTTTGGCCAGTCGGGAATTAATTGCCGATAGCATTGAAGTAATGGTGCAGGCGCACCCACTGGATGGTTTAGTTTTTATTCCTAACTGTGACAAAATTGTGCCGGGAATGCTGATGGCAGCCGCGCGCTTAAATCTACCGGCTGTTTTTGTCAGCGGCGGTCCCATGCTGGCCGGTCGTTTTCAGGGGCAACCGGCAGATTTAAACAGTCTGTTTGAGGCCGTCGGCCGGGTGAAAGCCGGCACCATGACGGCCGCAGAGCTGCAGGAATTAGAAGAAAGTGCCTGCCCGGGCTGTGGTTCCTGCTCCGGGATGTTTACAGCAAACTCCATGAACTGTATTACAGAAGCTTTAGGCATGGGTTTGCCGGGTAACGGCACTGTACCGGCGGTGGCAGCGGCCAGGGTACGTTTAGCTAAAAAAGCAGGCATTACCGTGATGCAGGCTGTGCGTGATGAACTGACCCCGGCAAAAGTTTTGACCCCGGCAGCCTTTGCCAATGCTCTTACCCTGGATATGGCTTTAGGCTGTTCGACCAATACGGTGCTGCATCTACCGGCCATTGCCCATGAGGCAGGAATAACTCTAGCTTTAGATGATATCCAGGCCATTAGTGAGCGGACACCACAACTGTGTAAGTTGGCACCGGCCGGTGCTGACCATATTGAAGATTTAGCTGCGGCCGGCGGCGTGCAGGCGGTGCTCAAACGGCTGGCGGAAAAAGATTTAGTTGATACCGGCTGCTTAACCGTAAGCGGGCGCACCATCGGTGAACAGCTGGCAGAAGCAAAAATACTTGATGAAAATGTGATTCGGCCTTTTACCAATCCTTATAGTACTACCGGTGGTATTGCCGTCTTATGGGGTAATTTAGCACCAAACGGTGCCGTGGTGAAACAAGGCGCAGTGGCACCGGAAATGATGCAAAAAACAGGGCCGGCCCGGGTTTTCAATTCTGAGGAAGAGGCGGTTGCAGCTATTTATGGCGGCAAAATCAAGGCGGGAGATGTTATTGTGATCCGCTATGAGGGGCCGAAAGGCGGGCCCGGCATGCGGGAGATGCTGACGCCTACTTCCGCCGTCGCCGGTATGGGTCTGGATAAAGATGTGGCATTAATTACCGATGGCCGTTTTTCCGGTGCCACGCGCGGCGCTTCCATCGGTCACGTTTCCCCTGAGGCCATGGAGGGTGGGCCCATTGCCGTGGTAGAGGAAGGAGATCTCATCGCCATCGACATACCGGCCCGCAAATTAGAACTGCTTGTTAGTGAAGAAGAACTGCAGCAGCGCCTGGCTAATTTAAAGCAGCCGCAGCCGAAAATTACTACAGGTTATCTGGCACGCTATGCGCGTCAAGTAACCAGTGCCAATACAGGAGCCGTCTTCAGGGAGGTTGACGTAACATGAAAATGACAGGTGCAGAAATGATTGTGGCCGCACTGCAGGCGGAAGAAGTTGATGTGATTTTTGGCTATCCCGGCGGCAAAGTATTAAATCTGTATGATGCTTTTTATGACAGCAGCATTCAGCATTATCTTTCCCGACATGAACAGGGGGCCATCCATGCGGCTGACGGTTATGCCCGGGTCACAGGCAAAGCAGGAGTAGTTTTTACTACTTCCGGACCGGGAGCGACTAACCTGGTGACGGGACTGGCTAATGCTTATATGGATTCTGTTCCCCTGGTGGTCTTTACCGGTCAGGTTGCCACAACGCTGATTGGGACTGATGCTTTTCAGGAGGCAGACATCTTTGGTATTACCCAACCTGTAACTAAACATAATTATTTGGTTACGGATGTTAATGAACTGCCCAGAATTATTAAAGAAGCCTTTTATCTCGCCAAAACAGGACGTCCGGGACCTGTACTGATAGATTTGCCCACTGATGTCCAGGTAGCGGCAGGGGAGTTTAAGTACCCGTCGACAGTAAATATCCCCGGCTATAATCCGACCCTTGACGGTCACCCTGTGCAGATTAACAGGGCAGCCCAGGCCATTGCCCAGGCAGAAAAACCGGTTATTTATGCCGGCGGGGGTGTTGTGATTTCAGGTGCCCAGCAATTGCTGCTGGAATTGGCCGAGAAGGCTAATATTCCTGTTACTACTACCCTCATGGGGCTCGGCGGTTTCCCCGGCACTCATCCTTTATCATTAGGTATGCTGGGCATGCACGGTACTTACTATGCCAATATGGCTGTACATGAGTCAGATTTAATTATTGCTGTCGGAGCAAGATTTGATGATCGGGTCACAGGCAAGTTAAGCCATTTTGCCCGCACGGCCAAAATTATCCATATTGATATCGACCCGGCAGAAATCGGTAAGAATGTCAGTGTGGATATCCCCATTGTCGGTGATGTGACCCGGGTTTTGACGTCCTTGGTGCAGAAGGTGAAAGGAAAGACCCATGAAGCGTGGCTGGAAAAGATTGCCCAGTGGCGCCGGCAGGCTCCCCTCACCTATGTACAGGCGGAAGATGCTGAGGTCTTACCACAATATGTGATTGAATCAATTTATCAGGTAACCGAGGGTGAGGCGCTCATTGCCACAGAAGTGGGCCAGCACCAGATGTGGGCTGCGCAGTATTACTTATTTAAAAAACCGCGTGCCTTTATTAGTTCCGGCGGCTTAGGAACGATGGGTTATGGTTTTCCCGCCTCCTTAGGGGTACAAATTGGCGCTCCGGGGCAAACAGTTTTTTGTATTGCCGGAGACGGCAGTTTCCAGATGAATCTGCAGGAGCTGGCAACAGCGGTAGCTTATCAACTGCCGGTAAAAGTGGCCATTATTAATAATCATTATTTGGGCATGGTGCGTCAGTGGCAGGAAATGTTTTATGGTGGTCGTTACGCGTCTGTTGATTTGCAGCAGAGCCCCGATTTTGTCAAACTGGCAGAAGCTTTTGGTGCCGTGGGGCTGCGGGTGCAGAAACCACGGGAGGTCGTCCCGGCCATTGAAAAAGCACTGGCCACACCGGGTCCGGTAGTCATCGATTTTCATGTCAGAGCAGAGGAAAATGTTTTCCCCATGGTGCCGCCTAACAGCGGTATTAGTGAGATGGTAAGGGGGAATGAAGCATGAAGCATGTTTTAGCCGTTTTGGTGGAAGATAAACCGGGTGTGCTGGTGCGGGTAGCCGGTTTATTTGCCCGCCGCGGTTTTAATATTGAAAGTTTGGCGGTAGGCAGAACGCAGGATCCCGGTATTTCCCGCATGACCATCGAAGTCGAAGCAGATGAACGGACGCTGGAGCAGGTGGAAAAACAACTGCATAAGCTGATCAATGTGCTGAAAATATCCAATTTAACAGTGGAGCCCTCCGTTCATCGGGAACTGCTGCTGATTAAGGTAAAAGCTACCGCAGCCACTCGTGCCGAGATTCAGCACATAGTAGAGACTTTCCGGGCAAAAGTAGTAGATGTGGCCCTTAATTCTTTAATCATTGAGGTTACCGGGAATGAGGAAAAGCTGCAGGCAATTCAACTGCTGCTGGCGCCTTACGGTATCCTGGAAGTGGTGCGCACAGGAAAAATTGCTTTACTGCGCGGTGCTAAAACTACAAAAAATGGGGAGGAACAGAAAAATGGCAAAAATGTTTTATGATAATGATGCAAATTTAGATGTGCTGAAGGGACGGACAGTGGCTGTACTGGGATACGGCAGCCAGGGTCATGCCCAGGCACAAAACCTGCGGGAATCGGGTGTCAATGTTATTGTGGGGCTGCGTAAAGGCAGTAAAAGCTGGGCCGCTGCGGAAGCGGCCGGGCTGCAGGTGATGACGGTAGCAGAGGCAGCCCAGGCGGCCAATGTGATTCAAATCCTGCTGCCGGATGAAGTACAGCGTCAGGTTTATGAGCAAGAGATTAAGCCACATCTCAAAGAAGGCGACGCCTTAGGCTTTTCCCATGGTTTTAATATTCATTTTCAACAAATTGTGCCCCCGGCAAATGTGGATGTCTTTATGGTCGCACCAAAGGGACCGGGCCATTTAGTGCGCCGTACTTATCAGGAAGGAGCCGGCGTTCCTGCCCTGCTGGCGGTTTATCAGGATTATTCCGGCAAAACCCATGAATTAGGGTTGGCTTATGCCAAGGGTATCGGCAGTACTCGTGCCGGCGTCATTGAAACTACCTTTAAAGAGGAGACAGAAACAGACCTGTTCGGTGAACAAGCCGTACTTTGTGGCGGCGTGACCGAATTGATTAAAGCAGGTTTTGAGACTTTGGTGGAAGCCGGTTACCAGCCGGAAATAGCTTATTTTGAATGTCTGCATGAAATGAAGCTGATTGTGGATCTGATTTATGAAGGCGGCTTATCATATATGCGTTATTCAGTTTCTGATACAGCCCAATACGGTGATTTTACCCGCGGCAAACGCATCATTACGGAAGCAACGCGCCAGGAAATGAAAGAGATTCTGCATGAAGTGCAGACCGGTAAGTTTGCCCTGGAGTGGATTCAGGAAAACCAAGCCAACAGGCCTTTCTTTAAAGCTGTGGACAGAATGGAGAAAGAGCAGCTGCTGGAGCAGGTCGGCAAAAAACTGCGCCGTATGATGACCTGGATTGACGCCAAAGAAGTTTAAAGTCTTGTTTGCAAGGGGGAAAAAACAATGGGGATGACGATCGCGGAAAAGATTCTGGCACGTCATGCCGGCAAATCCACTGTGAAGCCGGGAGAATTAGTCAATGCTAAGGTAGATATGGTGTTAGGCAACGACATTACTGCGCCTGTCGCCATTAAAGAGTTTCGCCGTATTGGTGTGGAAAAAGTTTTTGATCAAGAGCGGATTGCGCTGGTACCGGATCATTTTACACCTAACAAAGATATTCAGTCTGCCCAGCAGGCCAAGCTGCTGCGGGATTTTGCCCGGGAACAGGAGCTCACATATTATTTTGAAGTAGGCCGGATGGGCATTGAACATGCCTTGCTGCCGGAAATGGGCCTGGCTTTACCGGGAGAAATTATTATCGGTGCCGATTCCCATACCTGTACTTACGGTGCTTTAGGCGCTTTAGCCACCGGGGTAGGCAGTACTGATATGGCTGCTGCCATGGCGATAGGTGAAGCCTGGTTTAAAGTTCCTGCCACCTTAAAGTTTATTTTTAACGGTCAGCTGCAGCCCTGGGTCAGCGGTAAGGATCTGATTCTTTACTTAATCGGTAAAATAGGTGTTGACGGAGCTTTATACCGCTCCATGGAATTTACCGGGGAGCTGATTTCCGCCTTATCTATGGACAGCCGCTTGTCCATGTGTAATATGGCCATTGAAGCCGGCGCTAAATGCGGCATTATTGCCCCGGATCAGGTAACATTTGATTATGTCGCGGCACGCGCTAAGCGCGATTTTACCCCGGTATATGCCGATGAAGATGCAGAGTATGAAAAAGTAATAACCTTTGAGGGAGCAGATATTGAACCACAGGTTGCCTTCCCCCATCTGCCGGAAAATACACGGGGTATCAGCGAAGTTGGGGAGATCACCGTAGATCAGGTGGTCATCGGCTCCTGTACCAATGGGCGAATAGAGGACCTGCGTACGGCAGCCCAGATTATGAAAGGGAAAAAAGTGGCGAAAAATGTGCGGGTCATTATTATCCCCGGTACCCAAAATATCCTGCGTCAGGCGATTCAGGAAGGGTTGGTAGACATTTTCCTGGAAGCAGAAGCCGTCGTCTCAACGCCGACCTGCGGTCCCTGCCTGGGCGGGCATATGGGTGTATTAGCTGAAGGCGAGCGGGCCGTGGCCACTACTAACCGCAACTTTGTGGGCCGGATGGGGCATCCCCGTAGTGAAGTATATCTGGCTAACCCTGCTGTGGCAGCGGCCAGTGCTGTTACCGGTAAAATCTCTGCGCCTGAGGAGGTAATGTAATGCAAGGTTTGGTGTGGAAGTTTGGTGACGATATTGATACAGATGCCATTATCCCTGCCCGTTATTTAAATACCTCTGACCCACAAGCCTTAGCCAAGCATGTGATGGAGGATGCAGATCCGACTTTCCCGCAAAAAGTGCAGCCCGGTCACATCATTGTGGCGTTAAAGAATTTTGGCTGCGGCAGCTCCCGGGAGCATGCTCCCCTGGCCATTAAAGCTGCCGGGATCAGCTGTGTCATAGCTCATTCCTTTGCCCGTATTTTTTACCGTAATGCCATCAATATCGGTCTGCCCATTCTGGAATGTCCGGAAGCGGCGGAAAAAATTGCTGCCGGTGACGAGGTGCGCGTAGATTTAAATAGCGGAACCATTTACAATCTGACAAAAGATGAAACTTATCAGGCTGCGCCCTTTCCCTCCTTTATGCAGGACATTATGGATAAAGGCGGCCTCATTGGCTATGTACAGTGGCGCCTGCAGCAGCAATAGCTAATAAAAACAGGCAAGGACGCTTTCCTGCTAAGATGAACAGCGGAAGCGTCCTTTTTCTATTATTTTTACCAACATTAACATAAAAAAGAGGGCTAAGAGAAATATTAACTGTCTGAGCAGGATTTGACTAAACGAAGGTCGAAGTTTAATACTTGTTCTGCACAATTGTTCTTATTTTTGGGGAAAGCTTTAAAGGAGGCATTGGCGTGAAAAATTATACAACAGAAAAGATTAGAAATGTGGCCCTTATATCCCATAGTGGTGCGGGTAAGACTTCTCTCGCGGAAGCGATGATCTATACTTCAGGTGCTGTCAGTCGCTTGGGTAAGGTTGACGCCGGTACAACCACAACAGATTTTGATGCTGAAGAAACAAAAAGAAAGTTTACCATTAATACTGCCTTAGCCCCGGTTGAATGGAAGGGCGTAAAAATAAATCTTTTAGATACGCCAGGCTATTTTGACTTTATTGGTGATGTTGCCAGTGCCTTGCGCGTCGCCGATGCTGCAGTAGTGGTTGTTTCTGCAACTTCCGGCGTGGAAGTGGGTACAGAAAAGGTTTGGGAATATGCTGACGAGAACAAACTGCCGCGTTTGGTTTTCGTTAACAGAATGGATAAAGAAAATGCTAACTTCAGTAAGGTGTTTGCCCAGCTGCAGGAGTTTTTTGGTTTAAATGTAGTGCCGGTGCAGCTGCCGCTTGGTGCTGAAGCTTCATTCAGAGGTATTGTCGATCTGGTTAAAATGAAGGCTTATACCTTTAGCGGTGATGGCAAACAAATGAATGAAGAAGAAATACCTGCTGAACTTGCCGACGAGGTAGAAGAGTATCGTGAAAAATTAATCGAGGCAGTTGCGGAAAGTGATGATGAATTACTGTTAAAGTACCTGGAAGGGGAACCGTTAACAGATGAAGAAGTTAATTCCGGTTTGCGTATCGGTACACTGAACGGTAAGATTATTCCTGTGCTGTGCGGTGCTGCCACAGCCAACATTGGTACTCAGCCCTTATTGGAAACCATTGTGTCTGCCTTCCCCTCACCGGCAGATATTGCTGAGGTTACCGGTATAGATCCGCAAAGTAATGAAGAAGTTTCAGTTAAGATTGACCCGGCGGGAACTGTTTCCGCACTGGTATTTAAAACGTTTGCCGACCCCTTCGTCGGAAAAATCTCCTTCTTTAAAGTATACAGCGGTATCTTAAAAGGAGACAGCCAGCTTCATAATGCCAACAAGAGGAAAGATGAGCGGTTAGGGCAGATCTTTACCATGCTGGGTAAAAACCAGATTAACCTCGATCAAGTAACGGCCGGTGATATTGCCGCCGTGGCCAAGTTACAGGTAACAACAACGGGAGATACTTTATGTGAGAAGCAGTCATGTACTGTATACCCGCCCATTGCTTTTCCGCAGCCGGTTACAACTTTTGCCGTGGAACCGAAAAAGCAGGGTGATGAAGAAAAGGTTGCCGCCGGCTTTGCCCGTTTCTTAGAAGAGGATCCGACCTTCCGCATGGAACGCAATACGGAAACCAGACAAACTTTAATTTCCGGGATGGGAGAATTACACCTGGAGATTATTACCAGTAAATTAGCCCAAAAATTTGGGGTAGAGGTTGATTTAACCCTACCTAAAGTTCCTTATAAAGAAACAATCCGCGGTACAGCCAAAGTTGAAGGTAAACATAAGAAACAGTCCGGTGGCCGTGGGCAGTATGGTCACGTCTGGATTGAATTTGAACCGTTACATGAAGGTGAAGATTTTGAGTTTGTCGACAAAATCTTTGGTGGAGCGGTACCGCGGCAGTATATTCCGGCAGTGGAAAAAGGTCTGCGCGAAGCAATGGAAAGCGGTGTCTTAGCAGGATATCCGGTGGTAGGTATTAAAGCCAGCCTCTATGACGGCTCCTACCATAGTGTGGATTCCTCTGAAATGGCTTTTAAAATAGCAGCCAGTCTGGCCTTTAAGAAAGGTATGGAACAAGCTAATCCTGTGCTCCTGGAGCCGATTATGTATGTTGAAGTTACCGTGCCCGATCAGTTTATGGGTGATATCATGGGCGACCTGAACAGCCGCCGTGGCCGGATTCTGGGGATGGAACAAAGTAATGGTAATCAGATAATTAAAGCACACGTTCCCATGGCAGAAATGCTCAAGTATGCCATTGATCTGCGCTCCATGACCCAGGGACGCGGCAGCTTCACCATGAAAGAAGATCATTATGAGGATGTGCCGGCACATTTAAGTGAACAGATTATTGCCGATGCCAAAAAAGAAGATGAGGCATAAATGTGCACATAGCGCAAAAATATAAGAGCAAGCGCCGGGCGCTTGCTCTTTCGCAACTGTTTCATACTTTGATTTTTTAGCGAATAAACTGCAGTAGCAAGCAGTCTGGAGGTTAAGATGAAAAAGAAGATAGCTGTCCTGTATGGAGGACGTTCCGGCGAACACGAAGTATCTTTGCGTTCTGCAGCCGCCATTATGGAGGGACTAAGAAGTTTACCGGATTTTGAAGTTCTGCCTGTCTTTATCACCAAGGAAGGTTCTTGGCAGCTGAACGGGAGCCGCGTTACCGTCTTACCTGATCCGGATCTGAAGGGCCTGTATATTTTGGACGGTGAACGGACCGGCAATCTGGTAACAGTTGATGTAATTTTCCCCGTACTGCACGGCACTTACGGGGAAGACGGTACAGTACAGGGTCTGCTGGAATTGGCCCGCATTCCCTATGTCGGCGCCGGGGTAGCAGGTTCCGCCATTGGCATGGATAAAATTTTAATGAAGGCTGCTTTAAAGGCAGCAGGTTTACCGGTTGGTGATTATTTATGGTTTACTGCTTTCGACTGGCAGCAGGAGCCGGACAAATGGCTGGCGGCAGTTAAAGCAGAACTTGGGTTCCCCTGTTTTATTAAACCGGCCAACCTTGGGTCCAGTGTGGGCATTTCCAAGGCTTATAATGAGCAGCAGTTGAGGGAAGCTATTGAGGAGGCTTTATTGTACGACCTGCGGGTGATAGCCGAAAAATTTATCGCCGGCCGGGAGATTGAATGCAGTGTGCTGGGCAACGATGAACCGCAGGCTTCACTGCCGGGTGAAATTATCCCCAGTAATGATTTTTATGATTACCAGGCTAAATACCTCGACGGTCGTTCCCGTATTATTATTCCTGCGCAGCTGGCGCCCGAAATTATCGACGAGATACGCCATCTGGCAGTAGAAACGTTTAAAGTTTTAGCGTGTGCGGGCTTGGCGCGCGTTGATTTGTTTGTTAATGAAGCTGCAGGTAAGATCTGGATCAATGAAATTAATACTATGCCAGGATTTACGGAAATCAGTATGTATCCTAAAATGTGGGAGGCTACCGGTCTTCCCTTTACGGAACTACTGCAGCAGTTAATCCAGTTAGCTGAGGAGCGTTTCCGGCAGAAAGAAGCACTAAAAACCAGTATTGAGCTGGAGGAGTAAGCATACACTCTTGTTCGCAGTCAAGAGTTATGGTAAAATACGGTATTAAGCTAATCTTTCAAGGAAGGTTTTCGTTTGGAAAGGGGTATAGCAATGGCAGAACAGGGAAGAAAGTGGGAAAAAACAGATTTATTTGCAGTGTATCATAAAGGTGTGATTATGGATGTCACCACGCCGGAACAGGCCAAAATTGCGGAAGCAGCCGGGGCCGTTGCTGTCATGGCCTTAGAACGTGTTCCTGCAGATATTCGTGCTGCCGGTGGGGTGGCCAGAATGGCAGATCCGGATGTTGTTTTGCGTATTTTGGATGCTGTCAGCATCCCTGTGATGGCTAAAGTGCGGATTGGTCATTTTGTGGAAGCACAAATATTAGAGGCTCTGGGTGTAGATTTTATCGATGAAAGTGAAGTGCTGACACCGGCCGATGAAGAATTCCATATTAATAAAAAACTCTTTAAGGTACCTTTTGTCTGTGGTGCCCGCAACTTGGGTGAAGCGCTGCGACGGATCGGTGAGGGTGCTTCCATGATCCGTACCAAAGGGGAACCGGGTACAGGCAATGTGGTAGAAGCCGTACGCCATATGCGCCAAGTGCTGAGCGAAATCAGAAAGTTACAGAATACACCTGATGAAGAACTGATGAGCTTTGCCAAAAATATTGGCGCTCCATATGAGCTGGTAGTGGAGGTAAAACGCCTCGGCCGCTTACCTGTGCCTAATTTAGCCGCCGGCGGTATTGCTACCCCTGCCGATGCTGCCCTGATGATGCAGCTGGGCTGCGATGGTATTTTTGTCGGCTCCGGGATCTTTAAATCTAAAGATCCGGCAGCGCGGGCACGGGCAATTGTGGACGCTACTTTACATTACGATGATCCTGCTTTTCTGGCTGAGGTTTCCAAAGGTCTGGGCGAGGCCATGCCGGGTATAGAGATTTCCGCCCTTAAACAGGAAGAACGGATGCAGGAGCGGGGCTGCTAAAACAAAAGAGACAGCGGGCAAATTTTCTTTGCCCGCTTCAGGGAATGGTTCCGGCCATTCCTTTTTTTATTGTTTAGCAACTATATCATGAGGAACACATTGTTGTATATTCTCCCCATGCTGCCTGGCACTAATTGAAAAAAGGAGTTATTGTTTCCTTGTGGAAATAATGATAAGGTGAACAAACATGAAGGAAAAATATTTGTTTGACTATTTAGCGCCGACAACGGTAAATCCGGCAGTGCCGGAACCGGCAGCAGTACGGCAGCAGACGGTGCAGAATACAAGTTTAGCTGAATTAGCCCAAACTGTAGTGCAGTGCCGACGCTGTCCCTTAAGGGCAGGTGCCAGTCAGGTAGTTTTTGGGACAGGCAATACGCAGGCTCAACTGCTGTTGGTGGGTGAAGGGCCCGGGGCCGAAGAAGACGCACAAGGGCTGCCGTTTGTAGGGGCAGCAGGAAAACTGTTAACCAAAATTCTGGCTTCTGTTGACATTAGCCGGGAGGAAGTCTATATTACCAATGTAGTAAAATGCCGCCCGCCCGGCAATCGGGCACCCTCAGCCAAAGAAATTGAAACCTGTTTGCCGCATTTATTAGCGCAGATAGAACTGTTAAATCCGCAAATTATTTTATGTTTGGGGGCAGTTGCCACCAAGGCTTTAATTGATCCGCAGGCCAGTGTTTCTTTAATACGCGGAAAATGGCTGGAGCGAAAAGGGAGAAAGATAATGGCCACTTTTCATCCGGCAGCCCTGCTGAGGGATCAATCAAAAAAACGGCCGGTTTGGTATGATATACAAAAGGTGCGTGATGTCTACCGTTCACTTTCACAGGGAGGGGATTAAATGGCCACAATCTTGGTGGTGGATGATGAAAAAACTATTGTTAAAGGACTTAAATTCGCGCTGGAAAAAGAACATAATGAAGTGCTGGTAGCATATGACGGTGCAGAAGCACTGCGCCTTTTTCAGGAGCATACACCTGATTTAATCGTTTTGGATTTAATGCTGCCGGAAGTAGATGGTTTTGAAGTATGCCGCCAGATTCGAAAAAGCAGCGATGTGCCCATAATTATGTTAACTGCACGCAGCGATGATATTGATAAGATTCTAGGCTTGGAACTTGGCGCCGATGATTATATGACAAAACCTTTTAATCCACGGGAATTGGTGGCGCGTATTAAGGCTATTTTACGCCGTGCCCGGTCCCAACCGGCAGATCCGGCCGGGATGCGAGTTATCCGTTTGCAGGATTTAGAAATTGATCTTTTCCAGCATAAAGTGCGTGTGCGCGACAAAGAAGTTGATTTAACCAGCAAAGAATTTGCTTTACTCAGCCTGATGGCCAGCCATCCTGGCCGTGTCTTCAGCCGGGAAAAATTGTTGGAGCATGTTTGGGGATATGATTATTACGGTGATGCACGTACAGTAGATGTGCATATTCGTCACCTGCGTGAAAAAATAGAGCCGGATCCTGCTGCTCCACAGCTGATCCTGACGGTGTGGGGGGCAGGCTATAAGTTCCGGGAGGGCAAAAATGCTTAATAGTATTCACACCAAACTAACCTTCACGTATATTGTTTTAATCGTGGTGGTGTTGGTGTTAACGTCATTGTTTCTTTTGAATACATTAGAGCAGTATTATTTTGCCTATCAATATGAAGCGATGACCAGGGCCGCTAATTTAATTGGCGGCATAGTTGGCCCTAAATTGGCCAGCACGCCGGATATTACCGATTTATCAAACGTGGCTGTTGATTTTTCCCGACAAATCAGCGCCCGTATCCTGATTACAGATCATAAGCAGCGTGTGTTGGGGGATAGTCAGCGTGTTGACGGTTTAGTTGGCATGAATTTAGAGCGGCCGGAAATTGCCGCAGCTTTAGCAGAGGAAGAAGAGCAGAGTTGGAGTGTGCAGTATTCGGAGACCAGCGGTGAGTGGGTGCTGCAGGTAGCGGTGCCGGTTCTGTATGAAGGTAAAGTTACCGGTGCCGTTTTTACTGCTTCCTCCCTTGCTTATATTCACGGGGTGCAGAGGGATATCCGCAATTACCTGATTGCCGCTACCTTATTGGCCATAGTTGTGGCCAGCTTATTAGGCCGTTACTTTGCGCAAAAGCTGGCTTCACCGGTGAAAGCCTTAACTTTAGCCGCCGAGCAGATGAAGCGGGGTGATTTAGCCCAGCATGTGCCGGTGACTACTAAGGATGAAATTGGCCGCCTGACAATGCAGTTCAACGAAATGGCCCAGCAGTTAGCTGCTTCCACCAGGCAGTTAAAAGACTTTGTGGCCAATGCCTCGCACGAAATGCGGACCCCCCTGACTTCGTTAAATGTTTTAATCAAATCAATGCGTGAATATAATCTGGATCCGGCAGAACAAGAAGAGTTTTTAGCCGATATCGACCAAGAGTTAGGACGCTTGATCCATTTAGTTGAAGAATTGCTCGACTTGTCGAGGCTGGATCGTGTGGCGGCCGATGATACCATGGTGATGACAGATATTGTGCCTACCATTCGTACAACCCTGGAAATGTTAGAAAAGAAAGCGCAGACGAAGAATATTGCTTTTAGCTATGAACTGCCGCCCAGTGCTGCGCCGATCTTTGCCGTGCTGCACCAAATTAAACAGATTGTCTTTAACTTGGTTGATAACGCGATTAAATATACTCCGGCAGGCGGTCAAATCTGGGTACAGCTGAGTGAAGAGCCGGATTTGCTGAAGCTGACCGTTGCTGATACAGGGATCGGTATTCCACCTGAACAGCGCGAAAAAGTATTTGAACGTTTCTATCGCGTGGACAAGGCGCGCTCGCGTGAGCAGGGCGGTACCGGTTTAGGTTTATCCATCGTCTATGAGATAGTTAAACGTCATGGCGGCCAGGTTTGGGTAGAAAGCGGACTGCAGGGAACCGGTTCCACCTTTGTGGTCACACTGCCTAAAGCTGCCCTGCCGCCGGTTTAGTTAACAAAAGTTAAAGAAATCTTAAATAAACAGCAGTAATTTACAGTTATAATGAAGTTACAGACTTACAATTTGAGGTGTATTATGGGTAAATACACAAAAACAAGCATAGTTATGCCAATGGTGCTGCTGGCACTGTTGTTAACAGGCTGTTTTTCACAATATGCTACCAACAGCGGGACTCCCATCGATCCTATTGTCGCCGGAGCAGAGGAAGTAAAATCTCCTGCTGTCGGCCAATTTAATGTTAAGAACAGTGAAGTGCAGATTACTGATATTTCTGTTACGGCAGACGGCTCATTAACTGTTGTCGGTACAGCGGCCAAAGTGGTATACCTGCTGCAAAAAAACGGCAAGCCTGTTTGGGAGCGGCAGCAGCCAAGTATACCGCTGCAGACTTATATTGCACCGGATGGCAGTTTTATTGCTGTGGCTACTGAAGGCGGCCAGCTGCTGCTGCTGGGCCCCGATCAAAAAGAAAAGGCCAGCCGCCAGTTTAATGCGCCGCTGACACAATTATCCGTTGCCAAAGATGGCTCCCTGATGGCTGCCGTGCTGCATGCAGACGGCGAGCAGCAGGATCGGCTGGTAGTGCTGGATAAGAGCTGCAAAGTGCTGTGGGAGCAAGAACTGGGCACTATTATTTCCACAGAAGTGACAGCCACGGATAACCGTATTTTTGTCAATTGGCGTGAAAATGAAACTCCGTACTTTGGTGTTTTTTCCGCGGCAGGTGAACTGCTGTGGCAGCTGCAGAAAGGAACGGATATTAGTATTGACAGCAGCGGTCAGAACATCATCAGCGCTTCTACGGCCGATATATCCCGGATTGACCATAATGCAGAAGAAATATGGGAGTATAGAGTGGTCGGCGAAGTCGCTCAAGTGCAGGTCGCGGACAATGGTCTCTATGTTGGCGTGATTATTACTGACCCGGCAACACAGCATCAGGATCTGCATTATTTAAACATGGCAGGAGAAAAGCTGTGGCAAAAAGCACTGCCCGTCGGTGCGGATGTTTTGGTGTCCGCCGATGGCAGTCGGATCATTGTGGCCTCTTGGGGACAATTCCAGGAGGATGTGACGAAAATTACAGTTTACGACCAGCAGGGACAAGTAATTAATATTTTAGACGTAACCGGCAGGGCACAAAAAATGGCCTTTGCTGCCAAGTCAGGTACGTTGGTCATCGGTCTCTATGATGGGAACATTTATTTTTTAGATGTCTATGAGAAAGCGGAGACGGTGAACTCCGCTAAAGGGCAGAAGCTGACTGATTATTACCAACCTGTCATTTTTGGCCGTCAGGAAGGGGAGAACAATGTAACGCTTTTCTTTTATGATCTACAGGCACAGTATTTAATTCCTGTTACGCGTACTGTCAAGGGCTCCCATTCGCTGTTACGGGACAGCATCCAAGAATTGATCCGCGGACCGGCACAGGGCAGTGATTTGCTGCGTACGATCCCGAAAGACACAGAGGTGAAGGTAGAAGTAGACAATGGGATTGTAGAAGTAGCTTTATCAGAACAGTTAAACCAAATGTCAGGCAGTACATTTTTAACCGGTGTCTTAAAGTCATTACTTCTTACTGTCAGCAGTATCCCCTCGGTGGAACAGATACAATTTACGATCGCCGGAGAAGCGAGAGGTTCTTTCGGGCAGGAAGGCCTCGACATTACCGAGCCGTTTCCACCCCAACCCTTTACTAAAAAAAGCGGTGAAAGGCTGCTCTTTTTACCCAGCGCCTCCGGAAGTAAATATTACCTGCGGCCTGAGGCCATAGAGATGGCGCCGCTGAAAGAGCATGACTTGGCTGAGGCTGTGGCGCAGGCCGTCCTGAAAGGTTATGCAGAGGTTTTTGGTACAGTGCTGACCCTACGCTCAGTTAGGATTGTTGACAATGTGATCTACGTTGATATGACGAATTCACTGAATGATATAATATCGCAATCAATTGCCGCAGCAGCCCGGGCAGCCATGCTCCGTGACGCCTTAGCTTTATCATTGGCAGAGAATTTACCATATGCTAACGTCAAGATAACTGTCAACGGAACGAAACCAAAACAGGCGGAACATTATTTGCCCTGGGAGGTTAAGGTTATCCGTCCTTACTATGTCAATATGGAAAACTAAACGACAGAAAGGCGGCGCAGCTTAATTTAAGTACTGCGCCGCTTTGATTTTTATCAGCAAAGGCTTGCTTGCAGAGTGCCCTGTATTTGGATATAATAATGTCAATAATTGCAGAAAGAGGTTCTTGTTTGATGCAGACGTTTCGGGAAGAAGTTATTCGTTTATTATTACCCCATGTTCCACTGGAAGAGCAGCAAATCAGTGAAGATTTAGAAACACCGCCCAACCCTGCCCTGGGGGATTTTGCCTTTCCTTGTTTTAAATTAGCCAAGGAAAAGCGGCAGGCACCGCCTAAAATAGCCGCTGAGCTGGTGGCATCACTAGCCGGCAGTGAACTGTTTGAGCGGGTGGAAGCTAAGGGCCCCTATATAAACTTTTACTGTAACCGGAAAATGTTAGCGCGGTTAACGGTGGAGAAGGTACTGTCGGAAAAAGGGGCATATGGACAGCAGCAAATAGGTGCAGGTCAAAATATTGTCATAGATTTTTCCGCGCCCAATATAGCCAAGCCCTTCGGCGTGGGACATTTACGTTCCACGGTAATCGGCCACTCTTTATATCGTTTGTACGAAGCCTTAGGTTACCGCTGTATTGGTATTAACCACCTTGGCGATTGGGGCACACAGTTCGGCAAACTGATTGTCGCCTATTTAAAATGGGGCAATGAAGAGCGGCTGCAGACCGATCCGATTAATTATTTATATGAATTATATGTACGTTTTCACCAAGAAGCTGAACTTGATCCACAGTTAGATGAGGAAGCACGCAGTTGGTTTAAGAAGCTGGAAGACGGTGATCAGCAGGCACGGGAGTTATGGCAGCGCTTTCGCTCCTTAAGCTTAACTGAATTTAAACGTATTTATCAGATTCTTGATGTGGAGTTTGATTCGTACTCCGGTGAAAGTTTCTACAATGAAATGCTGGATGAGACGATTGCTTTAGTGGCAGAAAAAGATTTAGCCAGTGAATCAGAGGGTGCCTTAGTGGTAGATTTAAGTGAGGAAGGTATGCCGCCTTGTCTGCTGCGCAAGCAGGATGGTGCTACTTTATATGCTACCCGTGACCTTTGTGCCGCCATTTATCGTCAGCAAAAATATAATTTCGCCCAGATGCTCTATGTCGTTGGTGCAGACCAGGCGCTCCATTTCCGGCAGCTCTTTGCTGTGCTGCGGAAAATGGGTTACGCGTGGGCTGACAAGTGTGTGCATGTTCCTTTTGGTTTAATTCGTTATAAGGATGGGAAAATGTCAACCCGCCAAGGCACATTGATTTTTCTGGAAGATGTACTGCAGCGAGCCACTGAATTAGCAGCAAAGATTATTGAGGAGAAAAACCCCGGCCTGGTCAATAAAGGGGAAGTTGCGCGTCAGGTTGGCATCGGTGCCGTCATCTTCGGGGACTTAAGTAATGATCGCATTAAAAATATCGAGTTTGATTGGGATAAAGTACTGGATTTCAGCGGTGAAACTGCTCCCTATGTGCAATATGCCCATGCCCGTATCTGCAGTATACTGCGTAAAGCGGCAGACTGGCCGGGCGATTATGATGCTTCCTTGCTGACGACAGATGAAGAGCAGGCAGTAGTTGGGATGCTGGCACGTTTTGCCGATACAATCAAACGTGCAGCCACTACTTATAAGCCTTCTGTTATGGCCCGTTATGTTGTTGACCTGGCAGCAGAATTTAACCGTTTTTACCATCAATGTCCGGTTTTAACGGCAGAAGGACCGCTGCGCAATGCCCGTTTGGCTTTGATTGATGCCGTACGGCAGGTATTAGTTAACGGCTTGTATTTATTAGGTATTGCGGCTCCCGAAGAAATGTAGCTATGCAGCAAAAAACTCAACCAAAGGTTGAGTTTTTTTTGAATTTAAACTAGCGTAAAGCAGTGTATAAAAAGATAGCACCGAAAAGAATAAAGAGCAGGGCGCTGCCTACTTTAATGGCGCGGTCAGGCAGGCGGGAGAGAAAGCGCGCGCCAAGATAGGCCGCCAGACTATGGTTTACTGTCTGCCCTGCCATGGCTCCCAGGAAGACGGCGGTGGGTGAGCTGTAAGCGGCTGTCAGCGCAATGGCTGTTAGTTGTGTTTTGTCACCCAATTCGGCCAAAAAAACCATCAGAAAGGTCTGTAAAGCAATGCCGCGTCCGGTATTGCTGACTTCAGTATTCTCAGCTTCTTCCCTTTGCAGCAGCAAAAAGATGCCGACTACAATAAAGAACAGACCGCTGGCCAGCATTGTCCACTTTTGCGGAAAGAGCTGGGCCAAATATTCTCCCAATAAAACAGCTAATCCGGTGATGGCCGCCAGGGCACTTAATGATCCGGCCAGTACACGTAAAGGGGGATGACGTGTAGCTAATGTCAATGTCACTAATTGTGTTTTGTCTCCCATCTCAGCAAATAAAGTTGCGGCAAAGGCAATCAAAAAGGCCTGCAAATTTTTCACATCCTATTTTAAATCTCATCCCAAAGTGAATTATATCACTATTTATTAGTGGAAGATAGCATTTTTAGTATGTCACACCACGGAAAATTGCTTGCATTATTATATTGATAAGGGTATACTATGAGTACTAAAGGAGTAAAACCAAAGAAGGGCAAAAGTAGCCTTTCCGTTCTTTGCAGAGAGCCGGTGGTGCTGTGAACCGGTAAGACGGCAGGTGAATTCCGGCCTGGAGGTGAACAGGCGAAAGCAGAGTAGTCTGTTCCGTCCTGCACGTTACGCAGTTGAGGGGGCCAATGATTGGTCAACCAGGGTGGTACCGCGAAGCAAAACTCGTCCCTGTCGGGAGGAGTTTTATTTTTTTTACAAGAAAAAAAGACCAGTAATTGAGGGAGGCTGAGTTAATGCTAGATTTAAAATTTGTGCGCGATAATTTGGATGTGGTGCGCAAAGCGCTGCAGGATAAGGGGGAAACAGCAGCTGTAGACCGTTTTAGTGAACTGGATACCAGACGGCGTGATCTGCTGCGGGAAGTGGAACAGCTTAAAAATAAACGCAACATTGTTTCGGCGGAAGTAGCACGCATGAAAAAGGCTAAAGAAGATGCCGGTGCGGTCATCGCAGAAATGCGTGCCGTTTCACAGCAAATTAAAACATTGGACCAACAAACAAGAGAAGTGGAGCAAGCATTACAGGAAATCCTGTTAACGCTGCCTAACATCCCTGATGAATCTGTGCCTGTAGGCGAGAGTGAAGATGATAATGTGCCGGTCCGCTACGTCGGCGAGCCACCGCAGTTTAACTTTACGCCAAAGCCCCATTGGGATATCGCCACCAATTTAGATATTATTGATTTTGAGCGTGCCGGTAAAGTGACGGGAGCCCGTTTTGCTTTTTACAAGGGCTGGGGAGCACAGTTAGAACGCGCTTTGATTAACTTTATGCTGGATCTGCATACAACAGAACACGGTTATACGGAAATATTTCCGCCCTTTATGGTACACCGCCACAGTATGGTCGGTACAGGCCAGCTGCCTAAATTTGAAGAAGATGTTTTCCGGGTGGCCGAGACTGACTACTTTTTAATTCCTACTGCCGAAGTGCCTGTGACTAATCTGCATCGTGAAGAAATTTTGTCAGCAGAAGAGCTGCCGCTTTATTATGTCGCTTACAGCGCCTGCTTTCGCGCCGAAGCCGGTGCCCATGGCCGTGACACCCGCGGCTTAATCCGACAGCATCAATTTAACAAAGTAGAATTAGTAAAATTTGTCCGGCCTGAAGACTCGATGGACGAATTGGAGAAGCTAACATTAAATGCGGAAGAAGTGCTGAAGCGTTTGGGCCTGCCTTACCGGACTGTCCTCATGTGTACGGCTGATTTAGGATTTGCGGCCGCAAAGAAATATGACCTGGAAGTCTGGCTTCCCTCCTATAATACCTACCGTGAGATTTCATCCTGCAGCAACTTTGGTGATTTCCAGGCGCGGCGTGCCGGTATTCGTTTTCGTCGTGAGCAGGGTGGTAAAGCTGAATTTGTCCACACCTTGAACGG
>JAAYKP010000092.1 GCA_012522335.1 Bacillota bacterium | reverse complement strand
TCGACCAGGGTGAAACCTTTTTGGTTTTTGGCTTTTCTAAGCAGGTTTAACATTTTATTTCCTCCTTTTATTCCTTTCATTCTGCCTATGTTATACCAAGGGGGGAGATATTTAGACAAGTTTTTAAAAAAAGATTTTAGAATAGTTGAAAGTGTGAAGGAAATGTAGTGACTGTCGAGAAATATTCATGGTAAAAGATGTATGGGAAGTTGTAAAAAGATTTAGCAAATTAGCGCTTGGGGGGTTGGGTATGCCGCTATATGCATATCAGGTTTTGGATGATAAGGGGACTGTTTCGAGCGGGAAACTGGAGGCTGAGAATGAGTTTACTGCGTCTGCGCGACTAAGGAATTTAGGTTATACGCCATTAGAGATAAAAGAGGCGAAAACATCTAGTCTGCAGCAGCTGTTTCAGTTTAAAAAGAAGGTTACCATTGCTGATTTGGCTATGTTTAGTCGACAGTTGGCTTCGATGCTGAATGCGGGGATTCCGCTGACGCGCTGTTTGTATGCCTTAGGTGAGCAGGCGACTAATCCGACTTTGGGGAAGACTTTGCTGGATGTAGCGCAAAATGTGGAAAGTGGGATGAGCTTTTCCGAGTCCCTGAGGGCGCATCCCGATGTATTTAACGATCTTTATGTTGATCTGATTGGTGCCGGTGAAGTGGGAGGAACACTGGAGACGGTACTGGAACGTTTGGCACAGCAGCTGGAAAGTGAGAAGCAGTTACGGGATAATGTGCGCTCGGCGTTGTTTTATCCTACGATTGTGCTTAGTTTTGCTGTGCTGGTTATGATTGCCATGCTGCTGTTCATTGTGCCGGTTTTTATGGGGTTTTATCCTCCCGATGCGGAGATTCCTGCCCTGACCGGTTTTATCATTGCTCTCAGTCGTTCTATGCGCAGCTATTGGTACCTCTATTTTGTCGTTATTGCTGTTTTCATCTTTGCTGTCCGGACCTTTGTGCGCAGTGAAACAGGCAGGAGGATTTATGATAAGATTAAGTTTCGTGTTCCTGTGTTTGGCAGCCTGATTCAGAAGACGGCCATTGCCCGTTTTGCGCGGACTTTATCGACCTTGCTGGCGGGCGGCATTCCGGTGCTGCAGGCCTTAGAGTCTGCCGGTCCGGCGGCGGGGAGCAGCTTGATTGAGGAAGCTGTACGGGTAGCCGGTGAACGGATTCAGGAAGGACAAAGTATTGCTGCGCCTTTAAAGGAAAGTGGTTTGTTTCCCCCCATGGTGACGTTAATGATCTCCGTGGGAGAAGAAACCGGGGATCTGCCGGGGCTGTTGGTCAGGGTATCTGATTTTTATGAGGCGGAAGTGGCTGCCTTGTCTAAAGGTTTAACCAGTATGATCGAACCGTTAATGATTATTGGGGTTGGCGGTTTGATTGGTTTTATGGTAGTTGCCTTGTATTTACCAATGTTCTCGGTGATCACACAAGTAGGGTAGGTAAGAAGAATGGCTGTACGACAGGAAGACCTGGAGAATACCTATCAGTCATATCGTCAATCGGCAGCACAGGAAGATTTGCTGAATTTGGTGCAGGCCGGTGAGCGTTTAGTGCGCCACTTTACCAGGATCTATACCGGGGGGCTGGCAGAAGATGCGCTGCAGTCCGGCCGTGAAGGGCTGCTGAAGGCAATACGACGCTTTGATCCCGATAAACAGGTAGCCTTTGCTACTTATGCTTCCCACTGCATTATGGGAGAGATTCGACATTATTTACGGAAGGAGGCTTCCTATTACCGGCCGGGGTCAATTAAGGATCTGCAGAACCGGGTGGACCGTTATGTAGAGCAGGTTATCAAAGAGAGGGGAGAACCGCCGGAGTTAGAAGAGATAGCGGAAGCATTAAATGTAAAAGTTGAGGGTGTAGTTCAGGCGATGCGGGCAGGACTGGTATCTTTGGATGAAGTAGACATCAAGAAGATCCAGTCTTTACGTTATGAATCTTTTAAACTGCCCATTGAGGACAAGCTGTTACTGCAGCAGGCTTTAGCGCGCTTAACTGATCTGCAGCGGAAAGTAATTTATTATTTGTTTTTTTTGGATTTAACGCAGACCCAGACGGGGAAAAAATTAGGTTTAAGTCAGCGTGCAGTTTCCAGGGTCCTACATAAAAGCCTGCAAAAGATGGCGGAGGTTTTTAAGTTGTAAAGGGGGGTGTTGTTATGGGATTATGGGGCAAAAGTGTAGTCGGTTTGGAAATGGATACCGGCATGATTCGCGCTGTGGAAGTGAAAGGGAAAAACGGTGCGGCAAAAGTTGTGGCTGCCGGTGAGTATCCCCTGCCGGAAAAGGCAGTGGTGGAAGGTGTAGTACAGGATGTGGAAGCTGTCAGTGCGGCTCTGCAGGATTTGTGGCGAGAGGCCAGATTTAAAAGTCGGGATGTAGTTTTAGGCGTCTTTAATCAGAGTGTGCTGCTGCGCTTAATTAACTTTCCCAAAGTGCCGAAAGAAAAATTGGCACAGGCCATTCGTCTGCAGGCCGGTGATTATTTCCCGATCCCGCTGTCACAGTTAGAGTTTGATTTTGCCGTGGTCGGGGAGACGGAAGAAGACGGGGAAAGTAAGCATAGAATACTGCTGGTGGCTGCAAAACAGACTGATTTGCAGCAAAGTATTGCCGCCGTAGTGGGCAGTAAGCTTAATCCGCAGGTGATTGATGCTTCGCTGTTGGCTTTGCTGCGCACGATGCCGCCGGAAAGGCGCCGGGGCACAGCGGTGATGGTAGATTTAGCGTTGGGGGTCAGCAGTATTGTTTTGGCTGTTGACGGCATGCCGCGTTATGCGCGGGTGCTGTCGGTTAATTTGCGTCACTACTTTGCTGAGTTAGCCATAGAGCTGGGGATGGGTGAAGGTGCTGTCGGTTATGATGCGGCGACATTGGAACCGGGGAGTAAAAGCGAGGCGCTGCAGCGCTGGCATCAGGCTGTGGCCGGTGAAATTCGCACTTTTATTTCCTTCTATCTGCAGCAGGAGGAGCTTGGCGAAGTGCAGGCAGTGCTGCTGAGCGGTCGCGGTGCCAGAATCACAGGGTTGGCAGATTATCTGCGGAAAGAGTTAGGCGTGACGGTAGAACTGGTACGGCCGCTGGCAGCTGTGAAAACAGTAAAGGGTACAGTCCAGGTAGATTTGAACAATCCTGATTTTGCTGTCAGTACCGGCTTGGCCCTGCGTGGTTTGGAGGGAGAGCGATGATCAGAATTAATTTACTGCCGGCAGCCGTAGTGGCAGAGCGGAAGCGCAGAGCAGCGCAGGCGCGCATGATGCGATTGGCTGCACTGGCAGCAGTAGTCTTGGCCTGTGGTGTCGGTGCTTTCTATATGCTGACGC
>JAAYKP010000011.1 GCA_012522335.1 Bacillota bacterium | reverse complement strand
TATTAATTAGCCGGGCTGCGCTAAGCAGATCCAATTTGCTAATTTCTGCATCATTTGATGAACGCCTTTGTTCAGCGTAAATAGTATACAAATAAATTTTTCTTTTGTCAAGGTTGCTAATCAAGGTCCTTACCTATTCTTAGTATAGGAAGAAGACATGGGAACCAATGCTGGTAGTCACAGGATGACTGCGCACCCAGGCATTACTGGTTTTAGCCGGGTTGTAAAAGCCTGTTGCCCCGGCGGTAGGATCCCATCCTTTCAGGGCTTCCCGCACCGCTCGTTTAGCACTATCACCGGCCGGTTGCTTGATGCGCCCGTCCAACACCGGGCTGTATTGATAACGTCCACTTTCAACCTGGTAAATGACATCACTGAGGGTATTGGGATAACGTTCATTTTCCAGTCGGTTTAAAATAGTAGCTGCTACTGCCACCTGGCCTTCAAAAGGTTCGCCGGCAGATTCAGCATGTACCAGGCGCGCAAACAGTTCCAGTTCAGCTTCCGTAAAATTATATTTGTCTGCTGCCGCAAGAGTCTGGTTGTTTTCTCTTTCTACCACAGCTGCTGTACTTGCCGTTTTTGCAGTTACTGCCGTTTTGGCAGACAGCAGTTCCTGCATCAGGACCAGGGTTTCACCGGCCAACACTCCATCGGTTTGTAAATCATTTTTTTCTTGAAAAGCAAGCAAGCTGCCGTAGGTTAGTGGGCCGAAAACACCGTCGACATGTCCTTCACGAAATCCATGTTCATTAAGAAACTCCTGCATCACGGCCACATCTTCACCACGGTCGCCAATTTTTAATTCCCGTTCACCAAACTGCAGAGTTTCTGCTGCTGCACCTGTGACAACCGTTAACACAATATATAACATTGTTAAAAATGCTGTTAACTTTTTGTTCATCATGTTACCTCCTTTAAACCTGTGGAGTGTCCCAACAATGATAACATGTTTCCTCTGCCGGGGCAAAAAGCGAGAGCCTGTCTTAGGCGGAACTAACCATGCTCAAAAAAGGGCTGACCAAAGGCAAAATGGGATCTGGACTTTTTCGACCTAATCCGTCACCATCCTCAGCTATGGAAAGTTTGCACAAAAGCAAATAAAAGCACAGATAAGTGGTAATCACCCTTCATCTGTGCTTAAAACTGTCACAAGCTAGCCCGGCTTTGGCCTTTAAAACGCATTTTGAATAACTGTCACTTGTTCCGTTCTGGCATCAACAGTAACAACATCAAAGCGATATGCCGCAGCTGTCTTCCCGGTTTGATGAATATAATTCAGAGCTAAACTGCGTATTTTTTCCTGCTTGCGGGCATCCACAGCTTCTGCCGCTGTGCCGTGCCGCTGTGAGCGCCTTGTTTTAACTTCGATAAAAACAAGCACTTTACCATCCCTGGCCACCAGATCTAACTCTCCCCTGGCACACCGCCAGTTTACTTCCAATATTTGATAGCCGCGTTCAGATAGATAAGCGGCCGCCAATGCTTCTCCTTTACGGCCCAGCGCTTTCATTTTTCTTCCTCGCTGGGTAAAAGTAAAAAAGAGCGGCGGTGAAAGGGGGAGGGACCCAGCCGAGCGATAGCTTGCCGGTGTTCGCGTGTAGGATAGCCCTTATGTTCAGCAAAACCATACCCTGGCACAAGTTCAGCCAGCTCACACATTAGGCGATCCCGCGTCACCTTGGCGATGATGGAAGCTGCGGCAATGGAGGCAGAAAGCCGGTCGCCGCCAATGATACTTTGCTGTGGGCAGGATAAGTCCTCCAATGCTAAAGCATCCACTAAAACATAATCCGGTTTAGTTGTCAGGGACTGGATGGCGCGGCGCATCGCCAGTTTTGTTGCATTAAGAATATTATAGCGGTCAATTTCCGCCACCTGCCCCATCCCTACTGACCAGGCAATGGCATGTGTCGTAATCTCATGATACAATTCTTCCCGTTTGCGCGGCGCTACTTTTTTTGAGTCTTTTAAACCGGCAGCAAAAAAGTTTTGCGGCAGGATGACCGCGGCAGCTACCACAGGTCCTGCCAAAGGACCGCGTCCGGCTTCGTCCACACCGGCAATATAGCTATAGCCCGCCTGACGGGCTGTTCTTTCAAACTCGTACAAAGCAAACAAACGCTCTTTTTCTGCTCGCTGGGCTTCCAGCCTATGTAAACAGCTTTGTACCAGACGCCGTACCCCTACACGCCCATCAGCACTCAATTCAGCCAATTCTGCAGCTGTAGGGACTGTTTCTTTAAGGTAACGGCTGATTTCCGCTACCGTCATTTTCGCAAAACTGCTCATTATTTTCTCCTATTTCTCCTACCTGCTCCAACGTCAAACGACCTAGTCGTGCTTCACGAAAATCTTTAATAAAAAGGCGGGCGGCCTGTTCCAGATCTATCTCCCCACCTTTGCTTAAACAACCACGCCGTCGTCCGATTTCCTCCAGCAGCAGACGTGCTTCCCCCTGCACACTGCTTAATTTATAGCGCTGCTGCAGATTTTTCGGGGCAGAAGCCTGAAAGTAAGCCGCTAATTCTAAAGCCAATTCTACAGGATCGTAAATTTCATCCTTTACTGCCCCCACGGCTGCTAAGGCAAAGGCCTGGCGTTTGCTGCTTATTTTAGGCCACAGCAAACCGGGAGTATCCATTAATTCCAGATTCCCCGCTAGACGCAGCCACTGCTTTCCTTTCGTGACACCGGGTTTATCCCCGGTGATAGCTGCACTGCGCCCAAGCAGGCGGTTAATCAAGGAGGATTTGCCTACATTAGGGATACCTACAACCATTAACCGCAGGGGACGCCGTGATCGTTGGCGCCGCTGGGGAATCTTATTCAGGATCGACAGCAGCTTTTTTACACCCATACCGCTGTTGGCATTAACGGCAGCTGCAGCAAAATAATCTTTAGATAATGCCTGTATCCAGACAGAAGTAGCCTCGGGATCTGCCAAGTCAGCACGTGTTAAGACCGCAACTACAGGCCTTCTTTCTATCAGGTCCCGGATATCAGGGTTGCGGCTGGAATAGGGAATGCGGGCATCAAGTACTTCAATGACCGCATCAACTAATTTTAGGTTTTCCCTGAGCAGACGTTTGGCCTTGGCCATTTGTCCGGGATACCATTGTATATCCATATCATCATCCCCTACCTAGGGCTGGGAAATTGTGCGGATGCTGTTTAAGGGCCAGAAAATAAACACTGCTTTCCCTTTAATCCTGGCTAATTCCACAAAACTAACATTGGGATGTCGGCTGTCCATGCTGTTGTTACGATTATCTCCCATCACGAATAATGTTCCCTCCGGTACAGTCACCGGACCATATGGTTCTCTGGTTTTGGCTAAGATATAATCTTCCTCTAACTTTTCACCATTGACAAAAACTCCATCCGCGTTAATCAGTACTTCATCACCGGCTGCCGCAATCACTCTTTTGATAAAATCACGCTCTTCTGTCGCCTTGAATACAACTATTTCCCCCGGCTGCGGTTGTCGATAATAATACTGCACTTTACTAACTAAAACACGCTCACGGTCATGCAGCGTGGGTAACATGGAATCACCCTGTACCAGGAAAACCTCGATCAGAAAAGCACGAATAAACAGCGCCAGGATAATCGCCAGTAAAATGGACTTAATCCATTCCCACATTTCATTCCTATCCAATTCTTGCATCTCTTTCCTTCTTTCTCACACCTGAGAGATATGTTAACTACCCTCGCCAGAATAAAATCAGTCTGAGATAGTTGTATGATTGCAAAAATAGTAAGTATTTTAGCCTGACTAACTATGAAACGCAGTAATTAATCAGTCGTTGTAAAAAAGGACTGTGTAGACAGTCCTCTTTCTTAATTACGTCTTTCTTTGATGCGGGCTGCCTTACCGGTAAGATTCCGCAGGTAATACAATTTGGCGCGACGCACAGCACCACGACGTACAACTTCAATTTTTTCAACCTTAGGCGAGTGCAGCGGGAAAGTCCGCTCTACACCAACGTTATAGCTGATACGGCGTACGGTGAATGTTTCCCGTAACCCACTGCCCTGTCTTTTAATAACAACACCTTCAAATATTTGAGTACGTTCACGAGTTCCTTCTACAACTTTAACGTGTACACGTACTGTGTCACCAGGTGAAATAGGCGGGAGATCTTTTTTCATCTGTTCCGCTTCGATTTGACGGATCACATCCATGTCATTGCCTCCTTTCATTACAATGATGGCAATAAAAAAGCCGGTGCTTTCAGTTTCCGCTTGCAGGCTTAGAGCATGCTTTTTTCAGCAGCACCGCTTTAATAAAGCGAATTATTTCTCCAGCAGTGCAAGCAAAATTATACCATACAAATTATTTGTTTACAACAAATCTACTTTACGCCGCCTGGCTTCTGCTGCCAGAAAATCTTTTTCTTCTGCAGTTAATTCTACCTTAGCTAAGAGATCGGGGCGAGAAATTAACGTGCGTAATAATGCCTGTTTACGCCGCCACTGTTTAATCTGCTGGTGATTCCCGGACAATAAAACTTCCGGTACCGCTAGCCCCTGGTATTCAGCAGGTCGCGTATATTGGGGATATTCCAGCAAATTATCGGCAAATGATTCTTCGGCAGTTGACGCCTCAGGCAAAACTCCCGGCAGCAAACGAACGACGGCATCTGCAACGGCCATCGCGGGGATTTCCCCCCCGGTCAGGATAAAGTCACCCAGTGATATTTCTTCATCCACCAGGGCTTCCCTCACTCTTTCGTCAACGCCCTCATAATGTCCACAAAGCAGTATAAGTCTTTCCTCTTGGGCCAGTTCCCGGGCTTTCTGCTGCGTGAAGGGCTTCCCCCGGGGTGACATCAAAATAACCCGCCCGGGCGGTTCTGCGGCCTGACGCAGATGTTTAAGCGCCAGGAAAAAAGGCTGAGCCTGCATCACCATACCGGGTCCGCCACCATAGGGATAATCATCGACACGCCGGTGTTTATTCTGAGCATAATCACGCAAATCTGTAATTACAATCTTAACCAGCCCGCTTTCAGCGGCCCGTTTGATAATACTTTCCGTTAGTGGAGCAAACATATTGGGAAAAATGGTCAAGATGTCAATCCGCATCTTTTCACCTCAAATCAGTCCCTCAGGTAAATCCACGACCAGTAAGCCATGCTGCAGATCGATCTTTTTAACAACTGATTTAAGTGCCGGAATTAAGATTTCTGACCCGTCTGCTTGGCGCAGCACATAGACATCGTTACTTCCGGTTTGCAAAATGTCACTAACCTGACCAAGCCTCTGCCCTTCCAGCGTAAAAACTGTGAGACCGATAATCTGGTCCAGGTAATAGACATCAGCCGGAAGTTCAACCCTTTCTGTTAAGGGAATTTTCAGCAGGGCACCTCTCAGCTGTTCAGCGCTGTCAATATGCTCAACATCCTGCAGAAAGATTATCCAAAAGCGCCCGTGCACAAAGGCTTCCCGCACTTGATATGCCTTAACCTCCGCTGCTGTCTCAACAAAAACCCTGTGCAGAGTTTTTACGCGCTCAGGAAAATCAGAAAAGGGTTGGACTTTCAAACCGCCTCTGACACCATGGGTGCTGATCACCTTGCCTATGGTTGCCATCTGCTCCACCAAATCACCGCCTACTGGACAATTTCTACAAACACACGTTTCTTTTCTGTGGCAGCAGCGGCGTT
This sequence comes from Bacillota bacterium, assembly GCA_012522335.1. Classification (GTDB taxonomy): domain Bacteria; phylum Bacillota; class Dethiobacteria; order Dethiobacterales; family Dethiobacteraceae; genus UBA9865. Next base: position 27,786 of record JAAYKP010000011.1, on the reverse strand, counting down.
AACTACAGTACGGATAGCCTTGGCTATACGTCCCTGTTTGCCAATAACTTTCCCCATATCGTCTGCAGCCACACGCAGCTCAAGCGTGATGGTCCGCTCATCCTCAAGCTGCTCCACATGCACTGCTTCCGGGTTGTCCACTAAAGCTTTGGCGATGAATTCAACCAAATCCTTCACCTTCATCACCGTCCATTTCATAAACTATTTACTAATTCCTGCTTTCGCCAGCAGCGACTTCACTGTGTCGGAAGGCTGAGCACCTTTCTGCAGCCATGCTTGAGCTTTCTCGTCATCAATTTTCAGTGTAATCGGATCGGTAGTCGGATTGTATACGCCAATTTCATCAATAAACCTTCCATCACGGGGTGAACGGGAATCCGCAACCACTATGCGATAAAAAGGACGCTTTTTTGCACCAACCCTTTTCAAACGAATTCTTACAGCCATTACTTTTTCACCTCCTCCAAATAGTAGTTGCTCTATTACATAAAAGGAAATTTTCCTCTGCCCTTAAATTTGCCTTTCTCAAGTTTACTTAACTGTTTGATCATCTTTTGCATCGTACTAAACTGTTTAAGCAGGCTGTTAACATCCTGCACGCTGGTACCGCTGCCGGCAGCAATGCGCTTACGGCGGCTGCTGTTAATTATGGCAGGATTCAGTCGCTCCTTTTTTGTCATCGATTTAATGATGGCTTCGGTCCGGGCAAATTGCTTTTCATCCACATTCATCCCCTTAAGCTTTTTGCCCATCCCCCCCATGCCGGGCATCATTTCCATCAGCTGATTGAGCGGTCCCATTTTCTTTAACTGCTGCATCTGCTCTAAAAAATCTTCCAGGGTAAACTGCTGGGAGCGCATTTTTTGTTCCAGCTCCCGCGCTTTTTCTTCATCAAAAGTAGCCTCGGCCTTTTCAATCAATGACAGTACATCACCCATACCTAAAATACGCGAAGCCATCCGGTCCGGGTGGAAAGTCTCAAAGGCATCAATTTTTTCTCCGGTGGCCGCGAATTTAATTGGTGCGCCGGTAACGGCCCGCACCGATAGCGCTGCCCCCCCGCGAGTATCGCCGTCTAATTTAGTTAAAACCACACCTGTCAGCCCCAATCTATCTTTAAAAGATTGGGCTACATTCACAGCATCCTGACCGGTCATAGCATCAACAACCAGTAATATTTCCTGTGGCTGCACCGCGCTTTCCATCCGTGCCAGCTCGTCCATTAATTCTTCGTCTACATGCAGACGTCCCGCTGTATCAATAATGACATAATCATGCTGCGTCTTTTTAGCATGTTCCAGGGCGGCCCTGACAGTTTGCACAGGATCCTGCTGACCCATTTGAAAAACAGGTACTGCCAGCTGTTCCCCCAGCACCTGCAGCTGTTTAATGGCTGCCGGACGATAAATATCAGCCGCCACCAACAACGGTGTATGATGCTTCTTTTTTAGTAAGTTGGCCAGTTTAGCCGCAGAAGTAGTTTTCCCGGCACCCTGCAGGCCAACCATCATAATAACCGTGGGTGGCTGGCTGGCTTGATTTAATTTAGCAGCCTTCTCCCCCATCAGTTTTGTCAACTCTTCATTAACAATTTTGATTACCATCTGCCCGGGGGTGAGGCTGGCCAGAACGTCGCTGCCTAAGGCACGCTCTTTAACCTTACTCACAAAATCTTTAACAACTTTAAAGTTCACGTCAGCTTCCAGCAGGGCTAAACGAACTTCCCGCAAAGCTGCTGACACATCTTTTTCAGTAAGTTTACCTTTTCCCCGCAGGCGTTTAAAGGTAGCTTGCAGTTTGCTGGACAAACTTTCAAAAATCATATTTTATATCCTCCAGGCATTTATTCCATTAACCTCTCCACTATGTTCAGCGCTTCCCGGCGGGCGTCCTCCGGCATCTCACTGCTGCTTAGTAAATCACGTAAACGCTGCAGTTCTTTTTCCTGGACCAGAAAACGAGCCACTAAACCTAGACGTTCTTCAGCATTCTCTAAAGCGCGCACTGCCCGTTTCACCAGATCGTGCACTCCCTGACGTGAAATGCCGTCATTATCAGCTATCTCACCCAGGCTCAAATCATCCTGATAGTAGAGCTCCAGGTATTCACGCTGTTTTTCTGTCAGCAGATTGCCATAGAAATCATATAGTAAGTTGATTCGTGTTGTGTCCTCAAGCATTGTACCACATCCCATCAATCCTGTAAAGCAAAAATACTTTACAGGATGATTATAACGAAAATACACTGACCATGCAAGATCTGCGCTGTTTTTTTACCTAAACCTGTTGCCTGGACAGTAAAAAAACGCATTTAGAGATGCGTCTTTTTATCGGGCCGGCAGCCTGCGGATTATTTTTATCTGCTGCTTAATTTGCGTAAAGACGTTTCTTCAGCAAAAGTAATGGTGTTGTAGACAAACAGAATTTCCGTCATTTCGTTCTGCAGCAGATAGTCCTTAACCTGATGATGAAAATAGCGCAGATCAAGCAGATGGATTTCAGAAAAATGAGGAATTAAAAAGGGTACCAGGGCATTGGCATAAGAATCCTTAACAACCAGCAGCCTCCTTCCTGTTTGGTTTTCTGTCGTAATTTTAATCAGAGCGTGGTTGCCATCGAGAAATACTGCATACTGATCCTTTTGCCGTAAATGCTCCCAGGCATACACAGTAGTGCTTGTTTTCTGCCGGTACACATATTCAACTGTATACGGCAGCTTTACTTTAGGTAAAAACAGCTGCAGGTTATCCGGTTGGCAGCGGTAACCGCTTTGTGAGGCAAGACTGCCGTAAAAGTTGTCACTCACCTGTTTTATCACAAAAGAATCTTCTGGCAGTGCTTTAAACCCCATAGCTTTACCTAACTCCTGGTATGCATAATAAGCACCCCGGCTTGTCCAGTGGTGGTCTGTTTTATAGTAAATATTTTCCTGTTTGTGCGCACACAGCAGTGCGGAAGGATCGACAAAAATAATATCTGCAGTCATTTCTTCCCTGACTGCTGAAGGCTCAACAATTGGTGGAACGGCATAGCGCGGTAATTTCTCTCGCAAAATCTGTGCTGAGACAGGTGCCAGCAAAAAATAAACACTCTTCCCGGCCTGTTGGGCAAAGTTACTTACGGCACTGATATTTTGTTCCAGCTGTTCTTTTTCCCGGCGCTGCGGTTTTTGCAGCAAATAACCGTCCCGGCCAAAGTAAACGCCGCGATGATCCATTTTTTGCAGCAGCAGTTCAAAACATGCTTTCAGCCTGATCCAGCTATCACGCAGGACAAATTGATCGGCAAGGTACTTTTCAGCCGCTTGGCTGAACTGACCGGACAGCAGCTTCTGCCGGCTCAAAACGGGTCTGGTTTGCAGAAACCTGTTTTCTGCCGCAGAAAAAGAACGTTCAGGAAGGGCGAAAAACAGAAAGCAGAAAATGCCTATATACACAATTAGTAAAACAGTCAAAGCTTTATGATAGCCCTGCACCATATCTCCCCTATCTAAAAACGAAAGTACAAAAATGGGTTATAAGTAGAATCAACTAAATAAGCAGTGCTGAGGATTAACAGCAGTAGATGGGCTGCAGCCGCTGCATAATAGCAGGCCTGTTTATTTCGCTGTTTTTTTACCGCAATTTTCTCCCACCAGGGTACGGCTGCTAGCCCGGCAAGGAGCAGCAGTAAGGCATAATTGGTAACCAGGTACAGCGTCTGCTGATCCAGCCAACTGCTGTGATTAAGGGCAAGCAGCGCCTGCCAATACTGCCAGGCCTGAGATAAATCACTAAACACAAATAAGACCCAACCGAAAAGGATTAAAACAAGGGCATAAAGATGTCGGAAAAGACGAGGCAGCAGTTCCAGCCAGCGCTGTAAAAAGGCCTTCTCCAAGGCCAAAAGCAGGCCAAAATAAAGCCCCCACAGCACAAAATTCCAGCTGGCACCATGCCATAATCCCGTTAAGCACCAGACAACAAGCAGGTTGCGGTACATAAGCAGGGGACTAACGCGGCTGCCGCCCAGGGGAATATATACGTATTCGCGAAACCAACTGCCCAGGGAAATATGCCAGCGGCGCCAAAATTCCGTAATGCTTTGTGAGATATAAGGATAATTAAAATTCTCCAAAAAAGTAAAACCAAACATCCGCCCTAAACCAACGGCCATATCTGAATAGCCGCTGAAGTCGTAGTAAAGCTGTAAGGCAAAGGCTATCATGCCCAACCAGGCCGTGATAGTCGCCAGTTCCCCTGCCGGCAGCTGCTGTACTTCCTGCCACAGTAAGCCGAGATTATTAGCCAGCAGCACTTTTTTCGCCAAACCAAGCACAAACCTGCTCACACCATAACCGTAGCTGTTAATGTCTTCTTTACGCTGCCTGAGCTGGTCCGCCACCGTTTGGTAACGTACAATCGGTCCGGCAATTAACTGGGGGAAAAGCGCGACATAGGTACCAAAGGACAGCAGATTGCGCTGCACAGCCACCTCACCCCGGTAGAGGTCGATTAAATATGACATCGCCTGAAAAGTGTAAAAAGATATGCCTACCGGCAGGGGCAGGTTTAACGCCTGCAGCTCTGTATCACAGACGAAATTAATGCTTTGTAACAGCAGGTCAGCATATTTAAAGAAACAAAGCAAAGCGATATTGACAGCTGCAGCAGAAAGCAGAATATTTTTCGCTACCTGCTGTTGTTTTTCATATCTGGCCAGCAGCAGACCGTACAGGTAATTAATAAAAATAGAAAATAACATCAGCCAGATATAGACGGGTTCTCCCCAGGCGTAAAAAAGTAAACTGGCGGCAAATAAAACTCCGTTGCGCCAATTGTGCGGCAGCAAATAATAGCATAGCAAAGCCAGCGGTAAAAAGAGAAAGAGAAAAAAAAGACTGCTAAAGATCATGCCGCTTACCTTTCTTCCTTGCCATACAGCAGCTGTTCCACAATTTTGTTAACCTGATCATTGTGATCTGAAACACAAAAAATCACATGGGATCCAGCAACCTGCAAATATGGTTCCTCCAGTTTCGGCAGCTCTGCCGGCCGGTAAGCAGCATAACTTGCTTTTTGTTCTTCCACACGCTGCAAAACTGCGCTTTTTACCCGCTCGGCAGCCTCTGAGTCAACGGCTGCAAAAACGGCAATTTCCTCGGCTGTGGCACCGGTACTGACATAAATACTATGCTCTGCCACATCTTCTGCAGCCACCGGATAAAGCACCAGGCCCATTTCTTTACTCAGGGGACTTAAAGTATCAGCAAAAGGAATTTTTTCTGCCAGTACCGCCGCACATTCTGCTGCCTGCAGATCATAGCTGCTTTGTTGTCTGCAGCCGCTCAGCAGCAGGATAATCATCAGCAGCCCCAAAAACCTCATTTTTCTAAGCCTCATTAACTACCCCTCCTGTTATATAGTGCTGCTGTAAATATTCAAACCACTGCCGGCAGTAAGCCGGTTTGAGGTGAATTCCATCTGTCGCTGCCTCGGCAGGTAGATAGCCTTCATCATCTTGAACAGCGGCAGCAGCATCAAGATAATAAACCTGCTGTTCTGCAGCCATTTTACGAATCAGCTCGTTATATTTATTAATGTTTTGCTGGTTGTAAATTTTATCCGTCAGGGACTTTTCCTTAGTAACCGGCAGGATTGACTGCACGTAGATAATAGCCTGCGGCGCTATTTCTTTTATTTCGGCAATAACTTCACCGTAAGTCTGAATAAACAACTCGCTGTATGCCCAGCCCAGTTCATTCACACCGAGCATAATATAAATCTTGCCAAATTTATGCTGCCGCAGCGCCTCCATGATGGTGATCTTTTGCTCACCGGCCGTCACTACCGGCTTTGTCAAAACGGTATCTACTTTCAGACCGGCAGCAGTATAGTAAACGGCTTCGGGCGGACCACCAAATAACTGCAGTCCGGTTGTCCGGGAGTCACCGATAAACACAGCGTCCTGAAAGTAATCAGCAGCGATGGTGCCTTCCGCTGCCGGTACAGGCTTACTGTAATCATACACAGCAGTATGCCGCTGGTCTGCGGCTGCCGCTACCCCGGATGGACCTTTTTCAGCATTTTGTGTCCCTGCCTGTTCCCGGGTAAAGCAGGAAAGATAGTATAACCAGCCAAGCAGCAGGCAAAGGGTCAGAGCCATTAAGCCAAAGACTTGCCATGATCCCCGTTTAGACATTATATACACCTACTTTCCGCTAATTATTGTAACTGTTTGACTTAAACAAGGATTTACGAAACCTTTAAGATTGTTTACGAAAAGGTTACAGTTTTCTTTTGCCAGGAATTAACCCCCAACAAGCCCTCTGCTTTATAGTAAAATAGGAGATGAAAATATAACGAGGGGGTTAGTTCATGACTGCCTGCAAAGTGTTAGTAGTTGAAGATGAGCTTTCCATCCGTAAATTTATTGCTATCAATTTACATAGAAATGGCTTTGAAGTTTTAGAAGCAGCAGATGGGGAGACTGCCCTGGCCATTGTGAATACAGCCTCCCCTGAAGTAGTAATTTTAGATATCATGCTGCCGACAATCGATGGTTTTGAAGTTTGCCTGCAAATTCGCCGCCAGATGCCCCGAGCCGTAATTATCATGCTGACCGCCAGGGGTGAAGATTTAGACAAAGTGATGGGCTTAGATCTGGGTGCCGACGATTACATGGTTAAACCTTTTAACCCTCTGGAGTTGATCGCACGCATTCGTGCCCACTTACGCAAACTAAAGCTTCTTCCCCGGCAAAGCAGTAATTTGCATTTTCAACAATTAAAGCTGGATCTGCAAGGGCAGCGTTTCTATAAATGGGAACAGCCGATCGAGTTAACTCCCACTGAATTTGCCATCATGAAGTTGTTCATGCAGCACCCCCAAAAAGCATTTACCAGAAATGAAATTCTCAATGCCATCTGGGGAAAAAACTATTTTGGCGATCTAAAAACTGTTGATGTTCATATTCGCCGCATTCGCGAAAAAATTGAGGACAACCCGTCTGACCCGCAGTGGATTGAGACAGTCTGGGGGGTAGGTTACCGACTAAAAGGAGCTAAGCACGATGCGCAGTATTAAGCAAAGAATGGTGCTTTACTTTATGTTCATCATCATTATTACCGTAATTATCTTTGAGTTCTTCCTCATCACCAGTATCCGGCAAAACTATTATCAAAGCCTGGAAGATTCCTTAACCGGCCAGCTGCAAACTTCTGCTGAACTGTATGTACGCTACTTTGCCGACGCCACCCTGGAGGAAAATATCCTGAATAATGTTGATACTTTTTGGAAACAGGTGCCGGCCCAAGTGGAAATTATCAACATGGATGGTCAGGTGCTGATGAATTCACTGGGAACGGCAACAGATGCGGCAGCAGCTGATGTAGAGGCAGCCCTGCAGGGTACAATGGGCAGCTGGATCGGACGCAGCGCCGGCGAAAGAGTGATGGCCGCTTCTATTCCCCTCACCGTGGAGCAGCAGCAAATTGGCGTTCTCCGCTTTATTGCCTCACTGCGGGAGGTTGATGCCGCCATTCTTATGATCGCATATAAATATCTCTCTTTTGGGGGCATTGTCATGCTTTTTTCCGGTGTAGTCAGTTTTTTGTTGGCCAACACCATCACTTTGCCTTTAAACAAAGTAACCAAGGCTGCAGAAGTAATGGCTGCCGGCAACTTTGCCGTCAAATGTGCTCCCCATAAATTAGACGAAATCAATAAACTCTCTGCCACGCTGAACTATTTAGCCGGTGAAATAGTAAAAAAAGATGCCCTCAAAAACGAGTTTATCTCTTCTGTTTCCCATGAACTGCGCACGCCGCTCACCTCCATTAAAGGCTGGGCAGTTACTCTGCAGCAGGGCTATGAGAATAAAGAACTGCTGCAGGATGGTCTTACCATTATCGAAAAAGAAAGCGACCGGCTCACCCAGATGGTAACAGAACTGTTAGATTTCTCTAAATTCGTCTCGGGCAAAATCAATCTAAAAAAAGAAAAAGTGCATTTGCCCACCCTGCTTGGGCATCTGCACCTGCAGCTGTCACCGCGCGCCGACCGTGAAGCACTGGATTTTCAGATAAAGATTGATCACCGGGTACCCTACCTTTATACAGACGGCAATCGTCTGAAGCAGGTGCTGATCAATCTGCTGGATAACGCCTTTAAATTTACCCCTTCCGGTGGCTCTGTCATCCTGACTACTTCTGCCGACCAGAATACTTATACTATTTCCCTGCAGGACAGCGGCTGCGGTATTCCTGCCGAAGAACTGCCCCATGTGAAAGAAAAGTTCTTCAAGGGCAAATCCAGCAAAGCACAAAACGGTATTGGCCTTTCTTTGGCTGATGAAATTATCCGCCTCATGCAGGGAACATTGGATATAGCCAGTGAGGTGGGGCGTGGAACTCTCATTACTATCACCTTACCGCTGGAGGAAGCGCCTCATGACTAAAAAAAGAGCAATATCTTTCTTTCTGCTGTTCGTTTTCTTTACTTACGGCTTTCTCAACTTCAACAGCAGCTATAAGCTGCGCCTTGTACCGCCTCACAGTCACTCTCCTCTGCAAGGTACCTGGGTTATAAGCGACAGCTTACAGGATAATACTGCTGTATCAGAACAGTGGCTCGGTAAAAAGCTGCTCTTCAGCGATGAATATGTACTGCTGGGCAGCTATCTCTTACCCCACCCCCGCTTCCAGATTAAAAGAACTGATGTTTCCGGCTATTTTGATACAAGGCAGGCTTTTTATCAGGACCTCTTTGCCCGGAAAAAAGAAGTGGAGGTCTTAACCTTGGCAGATCAGCATCTGTTCTTATGCGAATTACTTCCCCTTAACGAGGAGGAACTAATTTTACAGCTTTTTAATAACAGCTACCTGCTGCGTAAAATCTCGGATCATGTAGACAAATCTCTCCTTAACTCTCCGGAAGTCACCGAAATTTCTAATATTACCGGACCCCAGCAGGCAAATTTACAGTCAGGAGTATTACTGGGCCTGCGCTCTCCGGACAACCGTTATCGTACCCTATGGCTGGCCGCTGAAGATCGACATCTGGCTCCCCTCCTGCAGACCGACACTATTGTTTTCCCTCGCAGAAACGGCTTTTATAAACTGGAAGTAGTACCCGTAAGCCTGGAAGAACAAGTTGAAGATTTTTTGCTGGTCACTGCACTTTCCGGACGCCATACAAGCGCAGCACCGGAATTAACACTGGATCCGGCAGTTTGGGAGGGTAAAACCGGTTCCATCCGACGTCACATTACCTATGTCGGGAATGATTTTGTTTCCCTGGAAGAAAGTATTGCTCAAGCTGCGGCAGACGGCAGTACAAACCAGGCAAGCAGACTGCTGACAGTATCTGTCGATAGTTTGCCGGCTATCAGAGCTGTGAAAATTAGCGACCTGATCAGGGCTGAGCCCACAATCAACCTGCAGCAGCAAGCAGAACAGCTGCAGACAGACCGCTTAACTGAAGAGAATTTCAGCCTGGCCCGCCATAAGGGTTACTGGCAGCTGGTCAGCCGCCTGCCAAATCAGTCTGATGTCCCCTTAGGCATCATTCCGCCCAGCCATCTTCTTTTCTATAACGAACTTGCTCTCCCCTGGCCGCGGATAAAAAATCATGTTCCTCAAGCCAGTGATGTTCTCACCTCACCTAATGAAGACCTGGCTTTAGTTTTTACCGGCAGCGAGATTATTGTCTATGCCATGTTTCACCACAGTATGGCTGTCACACCCTTATTGAAAATTCCTCTGCGGGAGGGGGAAAAAATGATTATGGCCGAATGGGCTCTTGGTCATTATGTAGAAAATTGGACGCTAACCTTTCAAAGCTTACTTTGATTTACACCGGCGTCAACATAAATACTTAGCGTTTTCCCCATAATTGCAGCTAAAGTGCCGCTCCTATCTTGTAGTCGCGGCACTTTTTCTTTGTGTGGAATGTAATTTGTCTTGACTGCCTTGCTGCTGCAGTAATAACTGCAGTGAGCAGAAAATGAGGCTGGGGTTGTTTTAAAAAGCTTATTCCTGAGCCAACAGCCCGTCTACATAGGCAGCAGGATCAAAAGGTTGTAGATCTTCTATCCCTTCACCTACGCCGATATATTTTACCGGTACTTTTAACTCACGGGCAACGGCGATGACTATGCCACCTTTGGCCGTACCGTCCAGTTTGGTCAGGACAACTCCTGTCAGCGGGGCAACTTCATTAAACACTCTGGCTTGAGCCAGCGCATTCTGTCCGGTTGTGGCATCTAAAACCAGCAAAATTTCGTGGGGTGCACCCGGCAGGGCCTTGCCGATAACACGGAGTACTTTTTTTAATTCCTCCATCAAGTTGGTTTTATTATGCAGGCGTCCGGCCGTATCACAGAGCAGAATATCGCAGCCCCGGGCCATGGCCGCATTAACACCGTCAAAGAGCACTGCCGAAGGATCGGCACCCTGCTGGTGCTTAACAAGCTCGCTTTTGGAGCGTGAGGCCCAGATTTCCAATTGTTCAATGGCTGCTGCCCGGAATGTATCGCCGGCAGCCAGCATCACTTTCTTGCCCTGCGCCTGGAAAAGTGACGCCAACTTACCAATGGTTGTGGTCTTTCCTACTCCGTTGACACCCAGAACTAAAATCACGGTCGGCTTTTCGGCAGCCAGCTCAATCGGTTTACGCTCGTTTCCCAGTAGCTCAAGCAGCTGCTTTTTTAAAATTTCCATCACCTGTGCAGCTTCAGTAACTTTGGCTGCCTTCACCTGTGTCCGCAGTTTTTCTACCACTTCTAATGTCGTTTCCACACCTACATCGGCGCCAATCAGTATTTCTTCCAGCTCATCGTAAAAGTCGTCATCAAACTGGGAACGGGAGAACAGTTCTCCTAAGCGCCCCAACAGATTGCTGCGGGTTTTTTGTAATCCTGCTTTCAGGCGATTAAATAATCCCATTTTTATCTTCAGTCCTTTCTCTGACTACTATGTTCCCCTTTCCGTTACCCCTTTACCAAGGTCAGGCACTAAGATTAGGCTGCGGATTGCTGCGTGCACGTAAGCGTACAGATATCAGTTTAGAAACGCCGGATTCCTCCATAGTAACACCATAAAGAATATCAGCCTGTTCCATGGTACGCTTGCGGTGTGAGATCAAAATAAACTGGGTCTGCGCACTGTAAGCCCGCACATAATCATTAAAACGTACCAGGTTGGCTTCGTCCAAAGCTGCCTCAATTTCATCCAAAACACAAAAAGAAGTGGGCCGCATTTTTAACAAGGCAAATAATAAAGAGATGGCTGTTAAGGCTTTTTCGCCCCCGGACAAAAGCGACAAGTGCTGCAGTTTTTTGCCGGGGGGCTGTGCAACAATATCAATGCCGGCTGTTAAAGGCTGCTCAGGATCCGTCAAACATAATTCAGCCCTGCCGCCTCCGAACAATTCCTGAAAAACCTGGGCAAAATTCTCGTTAATTAAGGCAAAAGTACTGGTAAATTTTTCACCCATGCGCTGATCAAGTTCTTTGATGATGCGCAGCAGATCCTTCTCCCCTTCCCGCAAGTCATCGCGCTGCGTGCTGAGAAACTCCACCCGTTCTCTCACGCGCTGCTCTTCAGCAATGGCACCTAAATTAACGGTACCTAATTGATTAATCTGTTCTTTTATTTGTAAAATGGCCGCCTGCACTGCCTGCCTGTTCTGCACGGGGGCTGCGATTTTTTCCGCTGCGGCAAATTCCAGCTCCCAACTATCTCTCAATCTATCGAGGATAGCCTGCAGATCACCCTCTACGCGTTCTTGTTCAACTTCCAGACGTGCTTGTTTGCGTTCTAAACCCGTGAAAGACTTTTCCAGCTGACGAAGCTGCTCTGCCTGCTCACGCAGCTCGGTAGCCATTCTTTTTAAGTCTGCTTCCCGCTTGGCCAACACTGTGATCAGCTGATGGCGCTTACTTTGTAAGCCCTCCGCTTCCCTCTTTCTGGCTGCAGCCTCAGTGCTTAACTGCTGCTGTTTAGTTTGCGCCAGCGATATTTCTGCTGCTTTGTGCTGTCTTTTTTCCTCCAGCCGACGACGTTCACGCTTTGTACGGGCTGCTTCATCTTCAAAGCGCTCACGCTGCTTTTCCAGGGAAGCAAGACGTACGCGGCACTCTGTATACTGTTCACGCAGGCTCTGCATTTCCTTGTCCCGGGCAGAAAGCACGCCTTCCAGTTTGGCCAGCTCTACCCGCAGCTTATGTGCCTCTGCCTGAGCCGCTGCCAATTGCTCAACTGCTTGTGCCCCGGAGTCTTTGCGTGCAGCCAAAGTTTCCTGCACAAAGTTAAGCTCCTGCTGTACACTTTCCAGTGCTGCCGTCAGCTCCTGCTCTTGTTTAGCCAGGTAGGCTACTTCCTGCTCCTTTAAGACCAGCTGCAGCTCTGTTTGCTGCCGTTTAGACTCCGCTGCCGCCAGCTGTTGATTGATGCCAGCCTGCTCCTGCTGTAGTATTTTTTCTTTATTTTGCAGCGCTGCAAGCACCGCCTGCTGCTTCTCGCTTTCCTCTTTAAGTGCTGTAATATCTTTCCGACGAGTCAGCACTCCACCCTGCTTTTTATCAAAACCGCCGCTCATGACCCCACCGGGCGCAATTATGTCACCATCTAAGGTGACGACCCGTTCTCGGTACTGCAGCATCTGGGCAGCAGGTAAAGCATGATCTAAATTCTTCACCACATGAATGCGCCCTAATAATAACTCTATCACATTTTGATAGCGTGGTGCGGTTTGCACTAAATCAGCCGCCACACCAAGATAACCATCAAGCTGCAGCAGTTTATCAGCTGCAGGGCGTCTGGCAGGAACCTCGAGCAAATTTAAGGGCAGGAAGGTCGCCCGACCGCCCTTTGTCTGCTTCAAATAGGCAATTGCTGCTTTAGCCACCTGCTCATTTTCAGCTACCAAATACTGCAGTGAAGCACCCAAGGCAGCTTCAACAGCAGAGATATAGCGAGGGGATACTTCCACAATATCGGCCACTGTGCCGATTATACCCTGCAGATTATTTTGCTTCTGACGGGCCTGCAGAATCGTTTTTACACCTTGGTAGTAACCGGCCATGGCCTGTTCCAGTTCCTGCAGCACAGCCAACTTGTTTTGCAGCGCAGTTAATTTTTTTTCTTCCTGCTGACACTGTGCAAGCACTTGTTTTTCCTGCACCTGTAATCTTTGCAGATTTTTTTTCAACTCTGCCAGCTCACCGGTTTGCTGCTCTTTAGCCTGTCTCAGCTTATCTTTTTCCCTGAGCAGCCCTTGTCCTCGTTCCCTTAAGTCTGCCGCTTCTGCTTGTCTTACTTTTTCTTGTGCCGCCAAAGTTGTAACCTGGGATTCAAGCTGCTCAACTTCCAGAGTTACTTTATCGACTTCCCGCTGTAAATGCTGCAGAGCAGGCAGCAGTTTATCCAGTTCTGCCTGCGCCGTCAAAAAGCGCTGTGCTTCCGGAGCCGTTTCAAGTTTAGTAAAGGCGGCCTGAGCTGCAGCCAGCTCAGCCTCCGCCTGCTCAACAGCGCTGTTAACTGCCTGCAGCTTTTCAGTCAGCTGCGTTTGTGTTTCAGCTAAAGCCTGATCCTGCTGATCTAATTCCTGCAAATATGTACTGCCCTCTTTGAGCTGTCGCTCCAGACTATGAATTCTTTCCTCAGTAACTGCAATCTGTGAGTGTTCCTTTTCAATCTCTGATGCTAACTGCCGCGCTTCCTGCTGCAGAGCGGCTACTGCAGCCTGCTCTTGATCCAACAGCAGCTGCCTTTCAGCCAGCTCTGTTTCCTGTCGGTTAACAGCCGCCTGCTGACCTAATAAATCATCCGCAGCCGCTTTTGCCTGTCGCTCCAGCTCATACCAACGCTGACGCAGGGTCAGCGCATCATGGACTAAAAGATTGATTTCCTGCGTTTTTAACTGCTCACGTAAAGTAAGATATGCTTGGGCTTGTTCAGCTTGTTCCTGCAGAAGCGGTAATTGTGCCGCCAATTCATGAATGATATCACCGACACGCAAAAGGTTTTCTGCTGTTTCCGCCAAACGTCGTTCTGCTTCCCGTTTACGGCTTTTATATTTTAGAATCCCGGCCGCTTCTTCAAAAATCTCCCGCCGCTCTTCCGGGCGGGCAGAGATGATTTCATCTACCCGACCTTGTCCGATTAAAGAAAAAGCTGTCTTCCCCACACCGGAGTCCATAAATAATTCCAGAATATCTTTCAAGCGACAGGGATTTTTATTAAGCAGGTATTCGCTCTCTCCGTTGCGATAAAGCCGCCGCGTAACTGTTATTTCTTCATACTCCAGCCCTAAGGCACCGTCACCATTGTCAATAGTCAGAGAAACTTCGGCAAAACTTAATGGTTTACGATTAGAGCTACCGCTAAAAATTATATCCTCCATGCGGAACCCCCGCAGATAACGGGCCGATTGTTCCCCTAAAACCCAGCGTATGGCATCAGTAATATTGCTCTTTCCACACCCATTGGGGCCTACTATGACTGTAACACCGGGTGTAAACTCAAAAACAGTTTTATCGGGAAATGATTTAAAGCCATGTATTTCTAAACGCTTGATGTACAATTTTTCTCCCCCCTACAGACACTGGTAGGTACGCGGATTGCTCACACTATGACACTTATAATTTCTCTGTCTGCATAAAAATACCTGCTTGGATGCAAGCAGGCCAAAGGTTACTAATTATAATTATCATTCAAAGCATATGGTTAAGCTGAACAATCAGCTCTTGTCTTTTGTGAAATGGGAGTAAGCCCTGCGGGCTGCTTCCTGCTCTGCTTCTTTCTTAGACTGCCCGCTGCCTTCACCTAATATTTTATCCTTAATTATTACCTGCGCTACAAAAACTTTATCATGGTCCGGCCCTGTTTCGGCAATAATCCGATAAGCAGGTGTAACTGCCAGCTTTGACTGGGTATATTCCTGCAGTTGTGTTTTATAGTCTAAGGGCAGGCTGCCGTTGTTTAAATCTGCATAAAGAGGCGTAAACAACTGATGTACTACAGACTGAACCTGGCTAAACCCTAAATCTAAATAGATAGCGCCCAAAACAGCTTCAAAGGCATCTGCCAAAAGGGAGGGCCGCTGCCGTCCACCGCTGGCAGCTTCGCCCTTTCCTAACCTTAAATAGCTGCCCAACTCCAGTTTCTCAGCCAGCCGGTATAAAGTTTCCTCACAGACCAAACCGGCTCTGAGGCGTGTTAATTTACCTTCCGGCAGCCGAGGATAACGCCTGTATAATTCTTCCGAGATAACAAGCTCTAAGACGGCATCGCCTAAAAATTCCAGACGTTCGTTATGAGCCTCACTGCCCAAATGATGCTCATGGGCATAGGAAGAATGTGTCAAGGCCTGTTGGTACAGCTTTCTTACTTTAGGCTTTATTTGCAGTAATGTAAATAGTTCTTGAATATCAGGTTTTTTCATCTCTTCACCACTTAATTTCTGCTGGCAAACCTTTCTTAAAGAAGCCCTGCCGGCGCAGGGCTTCATGCACATACGCCTTAGACTTTGGTTTCAAGATAGCGCACAACGTCGCCTACAGTCCTGATACTTTCCACTTCCTCATCGGAGATTTCCAGGTTAAATTCTTCTTCAATCGCCATTACCAGCTCCACAATGTCTAAGGAGTCTGCATCCAGGTCCTCGAAAGAAGTTTCCATACCAATGCTGTCTTCGTCTGCGCCTAATTGTTCACTTATTAGTCCTTTAACTATATTCAAGACATCCATTGCTTTCACCTCCTCCCCATAAGATACTAAAGAAAACAGAGTTTCATGTCAATTACCATATTACAGTCGCTGCAGCAGGAAGGAAGCTCTTAGTCAGTAAACAGAGCTGATAATTCGCGTTCTATAAGTTCATTTACATTCTGTCGGGCATACTGATAAGCCTGGTTAACAATGGCGCTGCGGATGGCCCGGGCATTCGATGAGCCATGTGCCTTAATACAGACACCGGCAGCACCCAATAATGGTGCACCACCATACTCTGTATAATCTAAACTGGCTTTTAGTTTACTTAGTTCCGGTCTCAGAAGTGAGGCTGCTACTTTACCCTTAAGATCAGCCATCATAGCCTCTTTTAATGAACCAAACAAGCCGGCAACCAAACCCTCCAAAGTCTTAAGCAGTATATTACCGACAAAACCATCACAGACAATAACATCTGCTGCCCCGGCTAAGACATAGCGCGCTTCAACATTCCCGGTAAAACCGGGCAGTTTTTCTTTTAATAGTTGATAGGCCTTTTTTACCTGTTCATTACCTTTAATTTCCTCGCTGCCCACATTTAGCAAACCTACACGGGCTGCGGCTTTACCTAATACTTTCTGTGCATATATTTTACCCATGATAGCATAATGCAGTAGGTGCTCAGCCTTAGCGTCCATATTCGCTCCCACATCAAGCAGCACCACATTACCACCCTCAAAGGTTGGCAGCACGATAGTTAAGGCAGGCCTTTCAATACCTTTGACACGGCCGGTTAAAAGTATGCTGCCTGCCATCAGGGCGCCGGTATTACCGGCGGAAACTACGGCATCTACTTTTTTTTCCCGCAGCATTTGTAGCGCAACCATCATTGATGATTTTTTTTTCCGGCGCACCGCTAAAACAGGCGCCTCATCATCGGCGACAATTTCTTCCGCCTGTATTAATGCTGCCCGTTTTTGATCATATTTGTTACTATCTAAATATTTCCCCAGCACGGCCTGTGGCCCGACAAAACTAATGTGCAAATCTGCCAGCTCCGCAAGTGCCAAGAGGCCGCCTTCTATTACTGCTTGAGGGGCATGATCTCCTCCCATCACATCCAGTGCCACTTTTATCACTTACTTCACCCCTTATCAACATTTGCGACTTACAAGCTTTTCCTACAGCAGGATTTCCCCTAATAGCAAAAACCCTTCCTGGGACAGGAAGAGTAAATGCTATATTGATCAATTATTCTATTTCTACAGCTTCTCTGCCTTTATAATGGCCACAATGCACACACACCCGGTGAGGTAATTTAGGTTCATGGCATTGTGGGCAAGAGATTAAACCGGGAACTGTTAGTTTCCAGTGTGTTCTCCGTTTATTTCTTCTCGCTTTGGATGTTTTTCTTTTAGGTACCGCCATCATTACACCTCCTCATACTACTACTCCAGCAGTTTCTTTAGGACAGACAAACGGGGATCCACATTATCTACTGGACAACAACACTGTTTTTCATTGAGATCCGAACCGCAAGTCGGGCAGAGACCTTGGCATGCTGCCTGACAAAGAGGTTTGTAAGGCAGCATGGTAATAAGTATTTCTCTGGCCAACAAAGAGAGATCAATTTCCGCCTCATTTTCCATCGGCATCTCATCTGCAAATTCCTCATTTACTGAAAAAAGGAATCGTTTTAAACAGCGGCTGCACGTGAGAATCACCCTTGTGCGCAGGCTTCCTTCCACTTCTACTTTTTCATCTCGATATGCTGCTCTCATTTGAACTTCCAAGGGAGCAGTAACTTGCATATCCTCCTCGTTCAAGCTGAGTGCTGCCTCAGCCACAGTAAAGTCATAAGTAAAAGTTTTACCGGGCGCATTACTTAAAGTTTCTATCTTTATTTTCATGGCAAAACTTAGCACCTCGCTTGCGCTAAATTTTATTATATAGATGAATAAGTTTATTGTCAACATTTAACGAGAAAGCCGGGTAACTGGTTCATGCTGCTTTTTTCGCTGTTTTTTGTCCTATTTCGCGCCTGAGAGAGTAATTATTAGTACTTTCCTCTTCACCGGTCAAATCCTCTAAAAAAAGCAGTGCCTCCGTTAATGTACTAACCGGTACCAGCGTAATTTTTTCTGCAGCCTCCCGGGCCTCTTCATAATTCTCACGCGGCACAAAAAAATATTCGGCTCCGACTTTTTCTGCCGCTTTAACCTTCTGCCGCACACCACCAATAGCACCCACCTCTTCCTGCAGGTTAATAGTACCGGTACCGGCTATTTTGTGCCCCGCGGTTAAATCTCGCTCTTCGAGCTGATTCATTATTTCCAGCACAAACATTAACCCGGCCGAAGGACCGGAAATTTTTCCGGCGTCAATCTTTATCTCCAGCGGTAAGACAGGCTGCCAGTTAAGGGTTTGTATCAGTACGCCTATCGCTGCCCGCTCCGGCAGCTCTGTATGGTTAGTTGTCGTAATTTCAACCTCATGCTGCCTGCCCTGTCTTTTCACTGATAAGGTAACAGGGTCGCCTATCGCCCGCTGCTGTACTTTGGTAATCAGTTCTTCTGCCAGGTAAACAGGCTGCCCGTCCACCGCCACAATGACGTCTTCAGGAATAAGCAATCCCTTTGCCGGGCTGTCTTCTTCCACCTCTACCACTTCTACACCATCACTACGGATTGGCACCTCGTATCCTTTACGGCGCAAAGCTATCACTTTAGCCAGATTCTGACTTTCTGTCATCCACTGCTGCATCAGCTCATTATACTCCTGGCGCTTCATCTGAGGCGGAATGACACTACTGCTGGGCAGCAAATCAACATCAGGATGCAGCAGCGCATAACAGAGTAAAACGGGCGTTGCCCGCTGCTGCGAAACTGTCACCAAATAAAAGGTCCCCTGCTCTTTATTTGTGTCTTCATCCACTGTCACAAACTGTGACAGATCTTCAGCCGTACCCGGTCTGACTATCAGATAGCCTGTTCTGGCAAAAAGTAAGACTGCGGCTGCAATTAAGACAGCAATGCTTTTACGTAATTTTCTCATCTGGCGTCAGCAAACCTTCTTTCTTCAGCAATTGCTTGATGTCAGGCAGCGCCTGACGCGCCGCTTCTTCCCCGGCTTTAATAGCTTCAGCAGCCCGGTGGAAATGTCCCGGGGCTATCTCCCGCAGGTCGGGAAAGATTACCAGATCGGCAGCCTCATGACTGTAGCGGGATAAATCACGCTGCATCATATCAATGCTCTGTGTAATCACATCTAGCA
Organism: Bacillota bacterium; assembly: GCA_012522335.1. GTDB lineage: Bacteria > Bacillota > Dethiobacteria > Dethiobacterales > Dethiobacteraceae > UBA9865. The sequence goes on along the minus strand of JAAYKP010000011.1, from coordinate 8,823 downwards.
GATGCTGTGGTTTATGACCGTTAAGATAAATGCCCACATCCACCGCAATCACTATATCTGCACCTAACTGACGAGCAGTCGGCGCAGGCACCCGTTCCACCACTGCGCCATCAACCATGACTCGCTCCTCTTCTTCCAGGGGACGAAAAATCCCCGGTATCGCTGCTGAGGCTCGCACCGCCCGCGCTACTACACCCTCCTGTATGACAACTTTTTCACCGTGGCATAAATCAGCAGCGACAACTGCCAAAGGCAGCTCCAGCTGCGCAAAAGTTTTTCTGCGGGTTAACAGCAGCATTAACTGCTCCAGTTTATCCCCGGAAGCTAAACCCATATGCGGGAAAGTCCAGTCCAGCCATAATTTGCGGTGCGCATGCACAGCTAACTTTTCTAACAGGGACAATTCCAGGCCGGCACAGTAGCAGGCACCGACTATTGAGCCCATACTGGTTCCTGTGATCAGGTTTATAGGTATACCCGCTTCTTTTAGTACTCTAATTACGCCAATGTGGGCAAATCCCCGTGCTGATCCGCCCCCTAAAGCCAAACCGACTGTTTTTACTTTTGTGACCATAACACACCTCGCAATTTCGGCATACTCCCGCAAATTAAAATATATATATTACTATGCCAATAATAATTATACCGTAGGAGGAAATATGATTATAAAACGAATTAACAGGGAACGCGTCCCAGCTTATCTAATGGCAGCCGCTGCGGTAGCGCTGGCCGCTGCTCTGATCCTGCACCCGAGCGAAGCCTTTGATGCTGCCGTTAAAGGCTTAGAGGTCTGGTGGAACGTAGTTTTCCCTGCTCTGCTGCCGTTTTTCATCGGCTCGGAAATACTGATGGGGCTGGGGGTTGTCCATTATTTAGGTGTGTTGTTAGAACCGTTAATGCGTCCTGCATTTAACGTGCCCGGCGTAGGTTCCTTTGTCATTGCCATGGGCCTGGCTTCCGGCTTTCTGGTAGGCGGCAATATTAGTACGCAGATGCGCCGGAAAAAACTGATTACTAAAGTAGAGGCAGAGCGCTTGATCAGCTTTACCAATACATCTGATCCCCTTTTTATGTGCGGCGCTGTCGCTTTAGGTATGCTCGGCCGTCCTGATCTAGGCGGAACCATTGTTGCTGTCCACTATTTATCTGCACTCACCACAGGCTTATACTTACGTCATTATGGCAGAAATCAGCCCAATACACCAGAAACAAGAGAACGGGGACATATGTTGTCCCGGGCAGCCACTGCTCTCTATGAGGCAAGAAAAAAAGACGGCCGTGCTTTCGGCCAACTGATGGGCGATGCCATTCGCAACTCTGTCAATAGTTTGCTCTTAATTGGTGGGACTATTATCCTTTTTTCCGTGCTGATTCGCATTCTGACAGCCACTGGTGTTGCTGGTGCTATCAGTGCTGTCGCTTATAAAATTATGTTTGGCCCTTTAGGTATGCATCCAGAGTTAATGCCGGCTGTCATCAACGGTTTTTTTGAAATTGATTTAGGCTGTCTGGCCGCCAGTCAGGTAAGTGATGCTGTCCCCTTGATACAAAAAATTATGGCTACTAGCGGCATTATTGCCTGGAGTGGGCTGTCAGTTTTTGCCCAAATCGCTGCCATAACCAGTGACACAGATATACAAATGAAACCTTTTGTCATCGGTCGCGTCATCCACGCTTTTTTTGCTGTCCTTTATACTTGGCTTTTTATGGGTCCCTTGGCTCCGGTAATGTCACGGACAATGCCGGTTTTCTCCCGACTTTACCAGGCTGACGGCATGACAGTCCTGCAGCGTCTTGGTTATATGAGCAGGCTCTTTATGCTCCTGGCCGTCGGCCTATGCCTCTTGGGCGTGCTGCTCAATATTTATAAAGGCATAAAAATAGCTGTTTTTAGACGTTAACTATCTTTTTCTTCACAAATTCATAAATCTCCGGAGGCACCAGTTCAGAGATGTCACCGCCAAACAAAGCAACTTCCTTGACCACGCTGCTGGATATATAAGAGTAGCGATTTGTGGTGGCCATAAAAAGCGTTTCCAGCTCCGGATCTAATTGACGATTGGTGATTGCCATTTGAAACTCAAATTCAAAATCCCCCATGGGCCGCAAACCCTTGAGAATAACTTTAGAGTTTTTCTTTTTAGCATAGTCGACCAGCAGTCCCTGAAAAGAATCTACTTCTACATTTGGGTAGTCTTTTACTACCAGCTTAAGCATTTCCACTCGCTCTTCCCGAGTGAACATAGGAGCTTTGCGAGGGTTATCCAAGACTGAAACAATCACTTTGGGAAAAACTTTACTGGCGCGATCAATGATGTCACGGTGACCATTTGTAACCGGGTCGAAACTTCCTGGGTAGATTACTACATCCATTTAATAAGCCTCCCTATTCTCCTCAACTGTCCTGCCAGGCACAAAAAAAGTTAACCTTGTATCACCATACTCTTTGACACGTATAATTTGCCATTTTTCCGGCTGCCACCAACCGGTATGCCGGCGGTGATGTTCAACAATCACCACCCCTGTCGGCAGCAAGAGATTTCTCTCCGCCAGGAGAGCAAGGACCGGGGCTAACACCGGACTATAATACGGGGGATCAAGAAAAATAAAGGTAAACTGCTGTTGTTTTTGTGCCAGTAATTTAATGGCCGTTAAAGCATCTGACTGTAAAACTTCACCCCGCGCCTGTAGTTGACACAATGACAGGTTTTCTTTTATTATTTTAACACACTGGCTGTTTTTTTCAATAAAAACACATTTTTCCGCTCCACGACTTACGGCCTCCAGGCCGACACCGCCGTTACCGGCAAAAATATCGAGAAAAAACGCGCCCTGTAGCCGATTGCCGAGGATGTTAAACAAGGACTCCTTTACTCTATCGGCCGTAGGGCGCGTTTGGCTGCCCTTTCTTGTTTTCAGCCGCCTCCCCCGTGCACAGCCGGCAATAATACGCATCTCTATCACCTCTCTGGTCACTGCTGCCTGTTCAAATCATCTTAAGCCAGACAATTACTATAAATTTCCTGCTGCTGTGATGTATATTCTTAGCTGACGCAGTTCATACTAGGAGTACAACATATTCCCCATAAGCTCTTCCTCCGGTTTCTCCTCTCCCACCCTTCGGGACTCCCCGCCCGAAGGGTCTTTTTTCTTTTTCGTGCTGTTTAGTTTTTTTCCCTTTAAAATAACATTATTAATTATTAATTAAAAGTAATGTATTAAATAGTTATTTTTATCACATAATAAATAGCAAACACAGCAGAAAGTGTTTTTTGCCTTGTTGCCGGTCAGCAGCCTGTCTCCGGTCAGGGATAATAAGCAGAAAGGTAAAAAAGCGGAAAGTTATGTACCTTCCGCTTTCTATATCTTAGTTAGGCTTGGTTATTGCCACCAGCCCCCAGATTACCGCCACTTGCTAATTGGGATTCGGCTTGGGCGATCATCTTCCGCACCATCAGACCGCCAACATAACCGTTTTGACGTGAGGTCAGATTCCCTTTATCACCGCTGTAGTCAAGCCCCAATTCAGCAGCAATTTCATTTTTGAACTTCTCCAGCGCTTGTTCAGCACCACTTACTAAAATACGGTTACGCCCTGTTTGGTTGACTTTGTTTGTTGCCATTCACATTCACCTCCTTTTGCTCTTTGTGTCTATATTATTATCTCGTAGGAAAGCTTATATACTAGAATCATTTTCCTAAAAAGATATAAGATAACACTAAAAAGCAAAAAAATACCTGGGAATTAATTCCCAGGTATTTTTTTGTTCTTTAGTAAACATACAGGTTTAGCTTAGATTAAGGGAGATAACAGCCGACTACCATGAGGATTAATCCGGCAAAACAGCTATGGCCAGCACTCCCGGTCCCAGATGTGTGCCGATGACTGAACCAACTGCCGCCAGCAGGACTTCCGAAAAATTATATTCTGCTTCGATTATTTCTTTCATTTTCAGCGCAGCAGCTAATTCACAAGTATGCAGGACTACAGCCTTTCCCTGTACATCAGGACCAAATTCTTCACCGATGATTTCGATTAAGCGCTGCTGTACCTTTGCTTTGCCGCGTACTTTTTCTTTCGGCACAATTATACCATCTTTCAAAGTTAACAGAGGCTTTAGGTGCAGCAGGCCGCCTAAGAGGGCAGCCGCTTTGCCGATGCGGCCATTTTTTTGCAGATACTCTAAAGTATCCACAGCAAAAAATACTTTTGCTTTCTGTAAATTTTCTTTAATCTGCACTGTTATTTCTGCTTTTGATTTCCCTGCTTTCACCGCCCGGGCTGCCTCCAGTACCACCATGCCTAAGGCCATACTGCCTGTTTGTGAATCAAAAATTTCAATGTCCAGTTCCGGCAGTGCTTCTTTGGCAATCATGGCAGACTGATAAGTACCGCTTAGCTGTGCCGAAAGATGGATAGAAATGATTGTGTCACCCTGCTGTGCAATTTTGCCGTATACAGCCTCAAAATCTGCAGGTGAAGGCTGCGAAGTGCGAGGGATAATGTCGCTCGCCTGCAGTTTAGCGAAAAAAGAATCTGGATCTAAATCAATCCCGTCTAAATACTCCACGTCACCAAAATGGACCTTTAAGGGCACCACAGCTATGTCCAGTTCAGATACAAGCTCTGGAGGCAAGTCTGCGGTGCTGTCTGTTACAATCTTGATAGCCAATAAGTCACGTCCTTTCGGTTAATTACAATCATTCAACAGAGATAATATAGTAGTAATGTGGCTGTTTTCCCTGATAGACTTCTACATCGTAGTCACTGAAATGCGAAGTAAGTTCTTCCTGCAGGCCTGCTGCAGCAGCTTCATCAACGGCCTCGCCGGCATAAAGGGTAATAATTTCTGTTTCATCATCTACCATCTGCCGCAGTAAATCTTTAACGATTTGCCCTACATCAGCTCCTGCGACAACTATGTCATCTTCCAGTAAACCTATGATGTCATGCTCACGAATATCAAGTCCGTTAACCTTACTGTCACAAACAGCATAGGTAACGGCTGCCGATTTTATCTGTTTTCCTGCACGCTCCATAGCCGCCTCATTATCGGCCAGAGTTTCCTCTTCCGAATATGCTAACATTGCCGCTATGCCCTGCGGAATAGAGCGTGTCTCTACTACCCTGACATCTTTTTCAATCAGTTCATTAACCTGTTTGGCAGCCAGAATAATATTTTTGTTATTGGGCAGCACGATTACTTCCCGCTGCGGCAATTCCTTTACTGCCTGCAAAATATCTTCCGTACTGGGGTTCATAGTTTGCCCACCATGTATAACTTTAGCAACCCCCAGACTTTCAAAGATTTGCCTCAGGCCCTCACCGGCAGCAACGGCAACGACAGCTATACCTTCCGCAGGTTGAGACGGTACTTCTGTCTCGGCTGCCAAGATATGCTGATGCTGCTCCCGCATATTATCAATTTTAATTTGATGCAGAGAACCGTGGGCAAGGCATTTTTCCAGCACCTGGCCGGGGTTATTAGTATGAATATGAACCTTTACTACTTTTTCATCGCCTACTACTAACAGTGAATCTCCCAGCAAACTAATATCACTGCGGATTATATCCGTGCTCAGCTTTTCACCCTGCACCATTAGCTCTGTACAATAGGCAAAAACAATATCTTCAGTACTAAATACTTCCTGCGGTTTAACCGGTTTGCTGTCTGTCGCCACACTCTTTTCTTCCGGAATCTCTTCTCCCAGCAGCTGGGCGAGAAAACCTTTATAAATCTCAATTAAACCTTTTCCACCGGCATCAACTACACCTGCTTCCTTAAGCACAGGCAGCATATCCGGAGTTTTTGCCAATACTACTTCGCTATGTTCAATCACTTCACGCAGCATCTCATTAAAACCGGCACCACGGCCGGCAGATGTGACAGCTGCTTTGGCACTTTCTCTGGCAATCGTCAGCATGGTGCCTTCAACCGGTTTCATGACCGCTTTATAGGCAGCATGTACACCGCTCTGCATTGCCGCCGCAAATTCACGCGGTGTTACCTTCTTTTTTCCTTCCAGTCCTTTGGCAAAGCCGCGGAAAATTTGCGATAAAATAACACCAGAGTTACCACGGGCGCCCAAGAGCGAACCCGTAGCTAAAGCATTACCCACAGCAGATACAGTATCTTCATTTACCTTGAGCACTTCATTGAGTGCAGAACGCATAGTCAAACACATATTAGTGCCGGTATCGCCATCCGGAACCGGAAATGTATTCATGGCATTGATTACTTCTTTACTATTTTCCAGGAGGCGTGCACCGGCTACGACCATAGCTTTTAAATCAGCCCCAACAAGCTGTTCCATTACTCTGCCTCCTATTTGTCAGCCACCCTAACTCCCTGAACATGCACATTTACTTGCGTCACATTTAGGCCAGTCAGTTTCTCCAAAGTGTATTTTACCTTTTCCTGTACATTGGCTGCAACCTCAGGAATTTTAGTTCCGTAGGATACAATAATGTATAAGTCAACAGACAGCTGATCTTCTACTTGTTTTACTTCTACACCGCGGCTTAAATTATCGCGGCCCAGCAGTTCGGCAATACCGTCCTTTAGTTTGGCGCGGGCAGACATACCTACCAAACCGTAACATTCTACCGCCGCAACACCGGCTAAAGTGGCAATCAATTCTTCAGAAATGATAATTTCACCATGCTCGGTTTGCATTCTATTGCTCATCTAAATCCCTCCTGTCAAATATTTATCAAGTTCAGTCGAGCTCCACCAAATCTATTCCAGGCTGCGGCCCTTTGGTAATACTATTGATTTACAACTGCTCATGTCATGGCTTACAACTTTCTGCCGGGGATGAGAGCGACTCGCTGCTGTAAAAGTTATTATGTCCTTGGTGTGCTCAGCAAACTCCCCTAAACAAATCCTGCGAATAGTTATTCCATGCCTTTCAGTTAAATTCCTGCTTGGCTAAAAATTACTTGCAACCATTCTTGACCTATGTTATCATTTAAAAAGTGATTTACGACATATTATGTTCAACATAATACCTTCATACTGCTTAAAAGGCAAGGGGGTGTCAGAATTGGCCAGAAGATGTGTTGTCTGTGGAAAAGGTACTGGGACAGGGTTAACCATCAGTCACTCTAATGTTAAAACAAAAAGGACTTGGAAAGCAAATGTGCAAAGAGTAAGGGTTCTCGTAGATGGGACACCCCGCCGTGTAAACGTATGCACACGCTGCCTCAAATCCGGCAAAGTCCAACGTGTAGTATAAAAACAAAAAAGCGCACAAGCGCTTTTTTTATTTCTGCCAAAGTCCAAGGATACTGCTTAAAATTTTTCCAATAAATTTCGGCACTTTAACGGTGTAAAAACGCATATTAGTCCCCCCTTCTAATAAATGCGCTCCTTCTTAAACACGAGCCACCCGGCCCAGATCAGGCCGAAACCCAGTAATAAAATCCAAATGTACCGTGGCAGGTTATTTATAACAATACCAATGCCGCTTACCGCCAGTGCCAGGCCGGCAATTTTGCGAACCAGGGTGCTCACCCTAAAGGTGCGCAAATTATCACCCCCCAGATGTTAAGCACACACTTTAGTATATGCACACCCTGCCGCTTTGGTGAATTATGCTAATTCCACAATTTTAACGGTTAATGCAGCTACTTTTATCAATTCGGGGATTTTTAAATATTCATTTACTGTATGTACCTGGTCATAACCGATGCCAAGATTAATGGTTGAGATGCCCTTACCATTAAAAATATTAGCATCACTGCCGCCACCGGTGGAGTGAATGTTAATGGGTAAGTTCAGGGCCGCGCCGGCTTTTTTCACCAGCTGTAATAATTTATGGTCCTCCTGTATATGATATGCAGAATAAAGCCGATTTACCTCCATTTCAGCACGCCCATTTTCTAAAGCGGCCGTTTCGACAATAGTTTTTACAATAGCCTCAGTCGCTTTCACTAATTTTTCTTCTACCAGGCTGCGTACTTCACCACGTATCTCTACATAGTCCGGCACAATGTTCGTAGCTGTGCCCCCGTTAATAATTCCTATGTTCGCCGTAGTTTCTTCATCTAAACGACCGATCTTCATTTTACTGATGGCTTTAGCCGCAACCACAATGGCATTGACTCCCTTTTCCGGCTCTACTCCGGCATGGGCTGCTTTACCATATATCTTAGCAATAATCTCATCCTGGGCCGGTGCTTGATTGATCACTGTGCCCGCATCACCGGTACTGTCTAAACATATCCCTAATTTTGCCTGCAGTTTTTCTACATCTAAACCTTTAGCGCCGTTTAAACCGCCTTCCTCGGCAATCGTAAAAACAACTTCAATACGCCCGTGCTGCAGTTGTTTTTCTTTGACAACACGTAACATTTCCAGAATTGCCGCCAACCCCGCACAGTCATCAGCAGCTAAAATAGTATCACCACTGCTTTTTATTATCTCACCCTCCACTACAGGCTTAATATTTTCGCCCGGGGTTACGCGATCCATATGCGCAGAAAAAAGCAGTGCCGGTTTCTCGGCCACTCCTTCTAACACACCAATTACATTGCCGGCATTCCCACCAATAGCTGCTCCCGCCTGATCTTCAGTGACTGTCAGCCCTAGTTCCTGCAGTTTACCTTTCAGATAATCCGCAATTGCCCGTTCATTTTTTGTTTGGCTGTTAATCTGTACCATTTCCAGAAAAGATTGTACTATACGTTCTTCATTGACCATGAGCAAAACCTCCTGTTTATCTATATCCTTTACCATTCTATTTGCTTAACAAACAGTATTATCCTGCCCAAGATTTCCACCTTCTAAAAATTATCTGAACAACAGCTTCGGATAATTT
>JAAYKP010000091.1 GCA_012522335.1 Bacillota bacterium | reverse complement strand
CACCAGATCCACCGGAGGAGGAGGAACCGCCTGACGAACCACCAGACGAAGAAGAACCTCCACCCGGCAAGGATAACGGTAATGGTAACGGCAAGGATAACGATAACGGTAAGGATAATGGTAACGGTAAAAAATAACTAGCAATAAGCTCCCTGCTGCAGTGCAGCAGGGAGCTTATTGCTATAAAAAAATATTGTTCTATTTTACGTAATTAATGCTCCTGGGCTATTTTAGTTCTACCACTGTCACACCTGTACCGCCTTCATTGGGATGTCCCAGACGGAATGAGGCGACATGGGGATGTTTTTGCAAGTAATCTTTAAGTCCTGCCCGCAGGCGACCGGTCCCCTTGCCGTGAATCAGGCGCACCTCCTTATGTGCTGCCAGTGCTGCTTCATCCAGATAGCTGTCTACCTTTAGTACTGCTTCAGCAAAGGTATGTCCACGTAAATCCAACTCGCGCGGGACATCCCGCCGCACATACAGTGAAGTCACCTTAATTTCCGGCTTTTCTGACACGGGTGCAGCTGCTGCAGGCCTCAATTCAGAGGGCTCTACTGAAATACGCATAGGGCCGACCTGTACCTGTACCTGCTGTTCCGTCACCTGCACCACAGTACCGCGCTGCCCCAGACCGGCCACCTGCACCTCCATACCCGGAGTCAGTTCCTCCGCTGTGAGCGGCTGACCCGTTGGTACAGGCCCCGCAAAATCCTGAACTTCTTCACCAAGCTGCTGAAGACGCTTTTCACTTTCCTCAATTTGCTTTAATGCCGGCAGTTCATTTTGTGCCTGTATCGCCATTTTACGCAGTTCCTTCAAAATTCGCTGTGCTTCACGTTTTGTCCGCACAACTGTTTCCTGGGCTTCAGCTCTGGCTTTAGCTAATATTTCTTCTTTACGGCGCTGCAGTTCTTCTTTTTCCCGTTCTACCTGCGCAAGCAGTGTAAGGGCCTGTTGACGTTCATCCTCCGCCTGCAGCGAAACATATTCCAGGCGCTTCCGATCTGCAACCAAGTCTGCCACTACTTCTTCCAGATGTACTTCTTCCTGGGAGAGGAACTCCCGGCCGCGTTCGATGATTTCATCAGGCAGACCTAAACGCTTGGCAATGTTAAAGGCGTTGCTGACACCGGGAACGCCAACCAACAGCTGATATGTTGGCCGCAGTGTAGCTACATCGAATTCTACTGAGGCATTTTCCATGCCTGGCGTTAAATAGGCAAAGCTTTTTAACTGACTATAATGGGTCGTAGCTACCGTCACAGCGCCTTGTTGGTGTAAATATTCCAGAATGGCCCTGGCTAAACCTGCCCCTTCGGTCGGATCTGTACCGGCCCCCACTTCATCCAGCAGCACTAAAGATCCCGGCACTAAATCATGTAGTATCGCGATAATATTTTTTAAATGACCGGAAAAAGTGGAAAGGGATTGGCTGATGTCTTGTTCATCACCAATATCGGCAAAGATTTTGGGGAAAACAGCAAGTACTGTACCTTCCTGTGCCGGAACATGCAGACCGCTCTGGGCCATTAAAGAGAACAAGCCGACTGTTTTTAAGGTCACAGTTTTACCGCCCGTATTCGGACCGGTAATTACTAGAGTTCGTAAATTCTCTCCCATTTCCAGGCTGATAGGAACAACACTTCCGCTGAGCAAGGGGTGGCGCCCCTGAACTATTCTAAGATAACCATGGTTATTCAGCTCTGGCTGCACACCTTTATAGGTCAGACTCAGCCGTCCTTTAGCCATAATAAAATCCAGTTCTGCATACAGCGTCAAAGTCGTGCTTAAAGTTTCTTTTTCACTGCCGATCCATTGGGAAAAGCGCGCCAGGATTCGCTCCTTCTCCCGCTCTGCTTCCCGCCGCAGTACGGCCAGCTTGTTATTAGCCTCTACTGCCCACAAAGGCTCAATGAAAAGAGTAGCGCCGCTGGCAGACTGATCATGCACTACACCCGGCACCTGGGCACGGTACTCTACACGTACCGGGACTACCAGTCTGTCCCCGCGCAGCGTCACCAAACTTTCCTGCAGCAATTTTTGGTTGGCATGACTTTTGACAAACCGTTCAAAGCGATCACGCAGGTCATGTTCACCGTTACGGATGGCCCGGGTGAGCCGGGCTAACTCAGGACTGGCATGTTCACGTAACATTCCTTCTTCATCGATGGTCCGCTTCAGTTCTTCCCGCAAGTCGGGCAGCACCACCATCGCTGCCGCCAGCCCTGACAGCACCGGATATTCTTCTTTTTCCTTAAAAAAGAGCTTAACACGGGTCGCCGCTAAAAGAAGCCGCAGCACTCCCGCCAACTGCTCTTCACCTAATAATGAACCGCGGGCAGCCAGATTTAAAACTCTGCGCAAATCGGGGACCTTTTCCAGCCCCAATTGATGCCGTGTCAGTAAAGAGACTGCTTCCGTTGTTTCTGTCTGCCAGCGGCAGCTTAAATCTAGCTCACTGGTCGGCAGCAGATCTTCCGCCAGTTCCCGCCCCATGGGTGTCAAACACTGCTCCGCCAGCATGCGGCGAATTTTATCAAATTCCAATAATCTAATCTCTCTATCCAAGCTATCACTTCCTTGAAATAAACGGGTTATGAGCAATATAAAAACGAAGTGGTAAATCTGCTGCCGCAGAGATACCAACGCGGGTAGTTGTAACCAGCTCGCTGACAACATAACCGTCATCAGCCAGATAGAGCGGCGGATCGTGCAAATTGTGGCCATTATGTTCCTTAGTTATAGCCATCGCCCGGCAGAGATTGCCGGGTCCCGCCGCCACTTTATTTATTGCTGCGGTGCCACGGCGTTCAGCCATAATCTCCAGACCGACCAATGGTTCCAGGGCCCGTACCAGTACGGCTTCACCTTCCCCCTCAGCACCGGTTACCACATTAAAACAATAATGAATGCCATATATCAGATAAACATAAGCTGTGCCAGGTGGCCCGAACATCGGAGCATTGCGGGCTGTCTGCCCCCGTGCGGCATGACAGGCCGCATCATTATGAAACAAATATGCTTCCACTTCTACGATACGCCCGGCAGTCACCCCTGCTGCTCCTTCATGCACTAAAATTTTTCCCAGTAAAGCGCGTGCCACCTCCACTGTAGAACGCTGATAAAAATCATCAGCCAGCCTTTGCGTGTATCTTCCTTCCATTAAGATGCACTTCCCCTATCGTTTTGTACTTCTGAGGCTTATCCATTTTATCATATGTCAATCAGCGCAGCTCAGCGCAGACAGCATAAGCCTGCATGCTAAACTTTAAAGCACAAGCCTATATAATCCTGAGCTAATGCGGCAAAATATAAATAATATCATAAAGGGGGTATCTGCATGAGTTTAGAAAAAGACCAACAGGCTGTTGCTGAACTGGATCGCACCAGGAAAGAGGTCTTAGCACAAGCTAATAAAGACAGCGAACAACAGCTGCAGCTTAATCCACAATTGACACCACAAGAGGCGTTATTACAACTTATTGCTCAAGTCGCGTCTTCTGTCAGACAACAGCAGCTAAAAACTGAACAAACCATTCAACAAACTTTACAGCAAGCAAGCGCAGCTTTAAGCGACGCTCAGAATATTGATGCCCTCTTTGCGCAGGTACAAGCACTGCAGCAGGCTGTCACTCAAGCGGGAAGCAGCAGTACACAGCATTATCAGCAGGCACTGCAGCAGCTCCAGGCAAGAGTACAGCAGCAGCTCCGGCAGTCAGCTGATCAATTAACACAAACGTTCCAGCAAACAGTATCCAGTATGGCACAAGCGCAGCTTCTCATGTCTGATCAACAAACTTACAGCAGTTTGGTAGACAAGCTAAAGCAGTGCGAAAAAATACTGCAAAGCTGGCAAACTCCCACTCCGCCGGCCGTTCATTAAAGCCATGACCGCCTTACTCACAGAATCTGCCAACCTGGCAGGCAGAACTCTGGCCATTTATCTCGTAACATTTTTTATGGTTAAGCTGATGGGCAAGCGGCATGTCGGGCAGCTATCACCGCTGGATTTTGTAGTGGGAGTGATCATCGGGTCCGTTGCGGCTGCGCCAATGGTAGATTTAGAGCTGTCGCTCCTGCCTACAATAGTCCCTATCATCATTCTGGGACTATTAGAAGTACTGGCTTCTGTGTTGGCTCTTAACAACCCAAAAATCCGGCTTTTCCTTGAAGATATGCCGGCAGTTATCATTAAAGACGGACAGATCATTAAAGAAAATATGGCCAAAGTAAGAATGAATATTGATGATTTAAAACAGGAATTACGTAAGCTTGGGGTTGCCGATATCAATGAAATTAAGGAAGGGGTTTTAGAAAGCTGCGGCACTTTTAGCATCATTAAAAAGAAAGAGTATCAACCTTTGACAACCAGAGATTTGCAAACAGTAACGCTGCATAATCTGGACCGTTTTCTAAGTTACCAAAGGCAGAAGAATAGGGAAGATTTAACGGCAGTGGTAGAAGAATTAAGGCAGCGCTAGCGGCGCTGCTTATTTTTATTATGCAAAACAGTGAGTAAATCCTGCGCCGCATACGTGTTCAGCACATCTGCTTTTTCCAGCCAGCCCCGCCGAGCCATAGCCAAACCTAAGGAGACGTTAGATAGCTCCAACTGACTATGTGCATCTGTATTAACAGCCACTGCTGCACCGGCTGCTTTGGCCTGCCTGGCCACCTGATCACTAATATCTAAGCGATCAGGTGACGAGTTTATTTCTAAAGCTGTACCGGCAGCCGCTGCGGTGCGCAGCACTTCGCCCATGTTTACCTCATAAGGGTCACGTTTGCCCAGTAAACGACCGGTTGCATGCCCCAGGATATGCACATAAGGGTTTTGCAGGGCCCGGCAAATTCTCCTGGTTATTTTTTCGCGGCTTTGTTTGAAACCACTGTGCACCGATGCCACGACTATATCAAGTTGGGCCAAAACTTCGTCCGGCGCATCTACGCTGCCGTCATCCAGAATATCAGCCTCAATCCCGGCAAAGATGCGTAGGTTATACTTATTCTGCAGTGAATGAATGAATGCGATTTGTTCCTTTAAACGGTCTGGCGAAAGACCATGTGCTACTTTTAGTGACTGGGAATGATCTGTAATGGCCAGGTATTCATACCCCAGCTCTGCCGCTGCAGCTGCCATTTTTTCAATGCTGGCGGTCCCGTCACTCCAGTTTGTATGCACATGCAGATCACCTTTATAATCAGCCGCCTCAATTAAACGAGGCAGCTGACCGGCCTGTGCCGCTTCCACCTCACCCCGGTCTTCCCGCAGCTCCGGCACAATCTCCGGCAGCTCTGCCAAAGCATAGATTTCCGCCTCGCTGGCAAAGGAGTGCTGAGGTTTCCCTGCGGCAGCTGCCAGCAGATCGTAACCTGATTTATCTTTAATCAGCGCTGCTACCTTCCGCACATGCTGCGCCGAACCTGTTGTCTGCCATAACTCTTGGATAAATGTTTCTGCCGCTGTTAAATAAAGCGTTATTTCAACACCATAGGCATGAACAGCTGTACACATATTGCCCTGCCACTGTTGTTGGTGCAGTTGGGGAACAGCGGCCAAGGCTTTTTGTGCCTGCTCTATGCTGCTGACAGCCAGTACAAATTCCAGACTGCTTACTGTCTCCTGCCGTCGTCTTACCAGGCCTGTAACCTGCGCCTGTTTAACTCCGGGGAGCTCCTCTAAAGTCGGTAAAAAGTCGGCACAAAAAGTTAACGCTGCAGCCAGCAGGATGGAGCGGTTAGTTGGCACCAGCGGCAGTTCAGCAGTTTCTAATCGTTCCAACATAGCAAGCTTACCGGTCATGACAATTTCTTTGATTTTGGCCGCCAGGGCCGGCCCGATCCCTTCCAAATCCTGCAAACGATTTTCCTGTATTAATACTTCTATACTTTCATCTAAACCGGCTACTGCACGTGCCGCTTTTTTGTAAGCCCTGAGGCGGTAGCGATTCTCACCCCGTAAAGCTAAAATACGCGCAGCCCTGTCTAACATTTCCGCAACATCGCGATTGCGCATGCCATCCCTCCGCATTATCTGTTTCCTTAACTACCTTTATCCTTCCCCAATCCGGGCATGCCTCATGAAACAGTTTTATCCAAACCGGCGGCAGCTGAAGCT
>JAAYKP010000090.1 GCA_012522335.1 Bacillota bacterium | reverse complement strand
TACCATCGACATGTTACCATGTACTCATTTTACCTCCTTAGGTCGAGTAGATAACTTAGATGTAATCCCGCAAACCCAGTAAAATCTAGGCTTACAGTCTTGACATCAATACTACCGTCTCAACATGCGCCGTTTGCGGGAACATGTCCACCGGCTGCACGTCGTTAACTGTGAAACCATGAGCGGTCAGGTATTTTAAGTCACGTGCCAGTGTAGCTGGATTACAGGAAATATAGACAATTCGTTCCGGCTGCATAGCGGCCATTGTTTTCAGAAGTGCTTCATCACAACCTTTACGCGGCGGGTCTACCAGCAGCACGTCTGCTTTGTAACCCTGTAGATAAAGTTTTGGCACTACTATTTCAGCCGCGCCCAGGTGGAATTCAACATTCGTGATGCCGTTTAAAATGGCGTTTTGCCGGGCATCTTCTACTGCATCAGGCACAATTTCTACGCCCACCACTTTGGCTGCTGCATCTGAGACAAGTAAAGCAATGGTACCGATGCCGCAGTAAAGATCAAACACTGTTTCGCTGCCCTGCAGAGCTGCGTATGCCTTAGCTATACGGTAAAGTACTTCTGTTTGCTGCGGGTTAACCTGGAAAAAGGAACGTGGTGACAAGCGAAACTGTAAGGAGCCGAGCTTCTCAGTCAAATAGGGCTGCCCCCACAGCGTTTTTTCCTTATCTCCCAGCACGGTGTTGCCGCGGCGGGTATTAATGCTTTGTACAACACCCACTAAATTGGGAATTTGTGCCTGCAGCTCAGCGGCTATCTGTTCGGCCTTGGGCAGATGGGGGCCATTGGTGACCAGCACCACCAGCACCTCACCCGTTGCAAATGAGGTGCGTGCCATAATGTGCCTTATGATCCCTTGATGTTCCACTTCATTGTAAATAGGTATAGCCAGCTCCGCCAGCAGGCTGCGAACTACATGTACAACTTGATCATTGGCAGGATGCTGAATAGGACAGGCAGTTAAATCAACAATCTTATGGCTGCGCTTGGCATAAAACCCGGCACTAACTTTACCTGCTTCCTGGCCAACGGGAACCTGCGCCTTGTTGCGGTAATGCCAGGGATCGGACATGCCGATGGTTGGCAGAACAGGCACATCCAGGCCGCCGATACGCTGCAGCGCATCACGTACCATTTCTGTTTTACGCCGCAGCTGCTCAGAGTAGTCCAGATGCTGCAGCTGGCAGCCGCCACAAACTGCAAAATGCTCACAATGAGGCTCCACCCGCAG
Organism: Bacillota bacterium; assembly: GCA_012522335.1. Lineage (GTDB taxonomy): Bacteria > Bacillota > Dethiobacteria > Dethiobacterales > Dethiobacteraceae > UBA9865. The sequence goes on along the minus strand of JAAYKP010000090.1, from coordinate 1,610 downwards.
GGGGGAAGCAGTAATAACTGTTTCCGGCAAAGCCCGGGCATAGCTTTTTTGCACTGATATAACCCGGGCAATAACTTTATCACCCGGCACTGTCTGCGGCACAAAAACAGTAAAGCCCTGAAAACGGCCTACTCCTTCACCTTCATGGTTCAGCCGTTCAATTTCCAGCTCCAGTTTCTGGCCTTTGCTGACCGGTGGCTGTCTTTTCTTACTGACTGTCATCAACCTCTTTCAGTTAGTTTTCCCAAACCTTAACGTTGTTGCGGCCGGTTTTCTTTGCTCTGTACAATGCTTTATCTGCAGCATCAATAAGTTCCATAGGTTCCTTCGCAGCATCAGGCACAGAAGATGCCACACCTAAACTTACTGTTAACACGCCTTCTTTCCCCCACTTTTCCCTGCCGAGCTTTTCGACTCTTTGTCGGATTTCCTCGGCAACAACAGCTGCCCCCTCCACTGTGGTATTCATAAGCATTACCACAAATTCCTCACCGCCAAAGCGCGCTGCCAGATCACCCGGTCTTTTGATTACACCTTTTAAGACCTGTGCAATCTGGATCAATATTTGGTCGCCTAGTAAATGACCATACGTATCATTGAAATCCTTAAAGTTGTCAATGTCTATCATAATCAGGGCCAGCGGCATCCTTTCTCGCTGACATATTCCCCAGGTTTTTTGATATGCTGTGTCAAAGGCTCTTCTATTCTCTATCGAGGTAAGGGAGTCTATCATTGTAATTCGCTCAAGCTGCAGATTCGCAGCTTTTAACATTTCATTGGCGTGATGGAGCTCCTTTGTTCTCTCTATAACGCTAGCCTCAAGCTCCAGACTTAATTTGCGATATTTTCTTACAAAATATATGGCAGCTAATGCTACCAGAAAGAAAAAGAAACTAACGGTGCGCAGGTAAAAAAGCTGAAAATAATCTTCGGTCAGGTAGAGCACTCTTTTCCCTCTCCACTGTTCCATAATGCTATCAATTGTGCCATCATCAGTAATGACCTTGAGACCGGAGTTAAGCAAAGTCAGTGTTTCACTATCACCTTTCCTTACAGCAATCCGAGAATACTGCGTTTCAATTGGAGGCTCAACAATCTTAATGTCCGCTATCCTGCTCATAGCAAGCTCATATTCGCCGATCCAGCGGTCCACAACAATTGCATCTATTTCCCCGGTGCTTAAGGCTTTAAAGCAGTTTCCCAATCGTCGATTATTACAATATCTACTGCTTCATATCTAGTGAGCAGTGTATAAGGATAGCCGCCGGCCTCTACGCCGACACGCCTGTTTTTTAAGTCATAAATACTCCTCAATGCTTCATTACCTGCCTGCACAAACATTGAAAAATCAGATTTTAACAGAGGACGTGAGAAATCATACAGTTCATTTCTTTCGGGACTTGGATTGATTTGTAAAAGTCCGTCAGCCTCGCCATTAAGCATCATCCTTTGTGCCTGCTCCCAGTTTGCTGTCACAACTTTAACTTCATAACCAATGCGATCACCGACAGCCTTAGCAATATCAACTGCTACACCTTTAGCAGTTCCGTTGTCATCATAGACAATAGGAGCCAGGTCTTCATTTCCTAACAGAAGCAGTGCTTCACCAC
>JAAYKP010000089.1 GCA_012522335.1 Bacillota bacterium | reverse complement strand
AGATTGTTATTAACCACCCCCGGCATGAACGCACTAAAGCTTTTCTCAGCCGCTTTTTGTAGTTATAACTAAATCTTATCCGTTTTAGATAAAAGTATTGTCATTCTGGCAGTACTTTTCTTTTTTCCTGCGTTTACAGCTAAATCCGGGAGGAAAAGTTAAGTGCAGGCTGCTTATTTGAAGTTGTTGGGATATTTAAATAGTCAGTTCATATTGAGTTATCTTAATGGTTTATAGTATACTGTGAGAGGTTCTGCCAAGTATTTTGCTTTCAATTTAGTAATTATTAGGATAGAATGAGATAAGCCCAGGTCGCGGGTTCGGACTCTCTTTTGCGCGGCGCATTTTAGATCTCTATGGTGGCGACATGAACTGGACAGTAAACTGCATGAAGGAACTACTTGCACAGTTGTGACACCGGTTGCCGCAGCTTAAGCAGAAATAATAGGGAGAAGAGGGAGAAGGGGATGCAGATAAGAATCAGTGCAGACAGTTCTTGTGATCTTACACCACAAATATTAGCAGATTACAATATTGCTGTTGTACCTGTTACTGTAATTGTAGGAGAACAGGCATTTACTGATGGTGAAGACATTCAGCCGGACGATATTTTTCAATATGTTGACGGTGAAGGTAAAACATGCAGGACTGCTGCCATTAATGTTCACCAGTACTATACTTATTTCAAGGAATTACAATCACAGGAAACTGCTGTGATTCACATTTCGCTTGGTTCAGGTTTTTCCTCATGTTATCAAAATGCCGTTTTAGCGGCACAAGAATTACCAGGTGTTTATATTATCGATTCCAAGAACCTCTCCAGTGGTGCCGGACAGCTGGTACTGGAAGCGGCATTAATGGCAAACAGTGGTTATGAACCTGAGGAGATCTGTCACCAGTTAAATGAACTGGCAGAAAAGATTGAAGGAAGCTTTGTTATTGACCGTTTGGATTATTTGTATCGGGGCGGGCGCTGTTCTGCCCTGGAAGCCGAAAGTGCCAGGTTATTGAAAATAAAACCCTGCATTGAAGTAGTAAACGGGAAAATGATTGTCGGAAAAAAGTTCAGAGGCTCTTTTGAAAAAGCAGTAAAGCGTTATATCTCTGCAAAACTTGCGGAACGTAATGACATCAATTTAAAGAGAATTTTTATTGCTCACGCTGCCTGTTCCCCGTTAACTATTGAACTGGTAAAAACTGAAATCAGCAAGTTTGCTGGGTTTAAAGAAATTATTGTGGCAGAGGCCGGCTCGACAGTAGCGGCGCACTGCGGACCCAATACCTTAGGACTGTTTTTTCAGCGCGTCTAACACTGAATTATAGAAGGATGTTGACGCGATGTTCCTTAAATGTGGCACAACTGCTGCGGCTCATTTTGCTGCGAGAGAGAAGAGAAAATCTATATCATAAAAAGCAATCCTCCTGTTTCCCCAGTCGTCTTCCGTAAACTGATTTGGTATCTAAACGAGAAGGCGCTGGGTTTTTTTTTAGACTATCTGTTTAACAAATACTTGTGCAGAACATATTTCCCTATACGCAAATCTGCATTCCCACCGCCCAATCATAACAATATTCAACTAAATAATTTTGCAGCTTCCTGGCGAAATCACATCCCTTTACAGAATGTATATTGATGGTTGTAGTTCAGCAGCAATCTTGCTAGAATATAATTAGTAACACAATTCAGACAATAAGGATGTTTTCAATGGCCAAGGAAACAATGTGGGTGTATGTGTACTATGCCCTGACCTGCTGGCAGTTAATCATAGTCCTGTTTAGAAGCATACGACTTACTTTGTTCTTAGGGCGGGTGCAGCTGCGGGTTTTTACTCTGATGAACAAGTTATCACTAGGTTTTGCAGTTGTTTTTTTGCTAATTATCCTCATCATACTTTATTATCTTGGTAGACACTTAGATTTACACCACCTTTTGCATCCGGAAATAATACTAAAGTTACCTGTGAACTATGGCTTTTTTGTTGCCGGGATCAATGCTTTGCTTGGTGGTCTGCTGAGCATATTTAATGAGTTTCAAGACGGCTCGCTGCGTGAAAATGGGGTCTATATCAAAAATAAAGTCATTTACTGGTCGGAAATTGAGGAGTTTAGACAAATAAATGATACTACCATTATTTTGGTTTCTGATAAATTCGGTAAAAAGAAAGAGTATGAGTGGGATCTTTCTGAGCAGGATGTGCCGAAAGTAATGCATATTCTCAAGGAAAATGCATACCAAGTTAATTAAAACAGGAGGTTGAGCAGAGATGAAAATTGCCCCCGGTATAGCGATGCTGCCATTAACAGCAGGGGAGGGACGGGCATTTAATGCTGCAGTTATGTGGGATGAGCAGGATGTAGTGTTAGTAGATACAGGATTGCCTATGATGCAGACTGTTATCAAAACTGCCCTGGAAGAGTTGGGCATACCTTTTGCACGGCTGAATAGAGTAATTATTACTCACCATGATACAGATCACCTGGGCAGCCTGCCCGAATTACTTAACACGGCGACAAAACTTACGGTCATGGCCCATGCGGCAGAAAAGCCATTCATAGAAGGGATAGAGCATTTGTTAGTAAAAATAGAAAAGCCCATCCAATCTCTGCCTCCGGCAGAAAAGGAGGAACGCCGCCAGGCTTACTTAAAGCGTAAGACTGTTACTGTAGACAAGCCTTTAGTTGACGGCGAGGAACTGCCTTACTGTGGTGGAATAGTAGTTATTCATACTCCCGGTCATACCCCGGGACATATCTGCCTCTATCACAAGTCCAGTAAAACCGTCATTGCCGGTGATGCTACAGTTGCCGAGGCCGGCAGGCTGCAGGGCCCCAGTCCGATCTTCACCGTAGATATGGCTGAAGCCAAACAATCTTTAAAGAAACTGTTGGATTACGAGATAGAACAGATCATCTGCTATCACGGCGGTCTCGTTAACGAAAATGTCAGGGAGCAGCTGCAGGCAGTAACGGCTTAAATACACTATACACCGCTAAAAGATCAAGACGCAAACCCACTCTCCTGGGCTTGCGTCTTTACTTTAAAAGATATTACCGTGAGCGGCGGTATGCAGCTAACAGCAGAGCTACCATTCTGCCGTAGCTATGCACTCCATCTTCCTGGCGGTTTGCTTTTAAGTAGCTGTCATTTATCTCACGTGATATTTCCTCCAGCGGGCCTTCATACTGCTGCCAGAATATTTTACGGTGCAGCAAATCTCTACGCACAGCTTCACTGTATTCTTCCTGCAGGAGTAGAGCTTGCTCCGGTGCGCAGCGGTACAAAGCATTTACAGCGTTAATTAAGGCTAAGAGGGTGCCGGAATATTGAAAATCAGGATTGGGATGCAGCATACAGGTAAGATAAGCCAGATAATTGGCTTCATCCTCCCGGGCAAAGCCTCTTTGGTGAGCCATTTCATGGCAGGTGGTGGAGGGGAGCATGTAGTCAGGAATGGAAAAGTTAACATTAGCTTCCGCGGTAAAGGGGAAATAGATACCGGTAATGCCGGTGTACGACATTAATTCAGAAAGCATGACTCTTTTAGGCGGACCAAAAGTCCCACCTAACTGTGGATATATCTCGGCAGCGTGCTTATATCCTTCGCCTGCTGCCTGCAGGACTTTAATTCGCCCTTCACGCAGCCGCATGATGCCCTCCTGATCTTCAAGCGTCTGTGCCCGCAGACTATTGGCCTGCTTAATCAGCATACGGCATAAATCTTCTAATTCACCAACTGTGGCCGGCTTTATTTCCAGGCCGGCAAGGGCAGCAAAGGGCTGCCGGTAATAGTTAAGCCCCCACAGGAGGTTAAAACTAAAATACAGTATGCTGACGAAGACAAGGGTGTTAAGCAGAAAATGAGCAAGCAGTGTTTTTACCGGTGCTTCACGCCTGCTTATTCTTGCTGCCATACGATAAATGCCGATTATAGCTGCCAGTCCCAAAACTACTACCAGCAATTCCGCCAAGGAGAAGGGGAGCAGACCGGTGATACTGCTTAAAACAGGATTAATGAGCATGAAAAGTCCTTGGGAAAAATACTTTTCTGTCCAGGTGGGGTAGAATTGTGCCAGGCAGCTCAAAAGATATCCTGCGGGCAGCAGGAGCAGTAGATATATTTTACTTGTGAATAAATTTTTCTTCATCT
>JAAYKP010000010.1 GCA_012522335.1 Bacillota bacterium | reverse complement strand
GGAGGGAAGCATAATGTGGGCTGAATTTAAACACACCTTACGGCGTATGCGCTGGCAAATCTGCGGTTGGCCCTTTGGCATTATCCTCTATGTACTGCTGATGGTGTTTTTCTATCCGAACATGGCAGAGATGGGTGAGATGCTGGATCAGTATCTCGCCATGTTTCCGGAAGCTATGCTGGCATTTTTTAAAAACATCTCCGCTATCAACACTCCGCTAGGTTATCTTGATGTTTACTTTTTTTCCTATATGCACTTGATAATTGGTATCTTAGCAATCAGTGGCGGTGCAAATTTACTGGTCGGGGATGAGGAAAAGGGACTGCTTGACTTGGTCTTAGCGCAGCCGGTTAGCAGAACCGGCCTCTTTTGCGGAAGATTACTGGCTTTATTTACAGCACTGGCAATCATTTTGTTAACGGGCTGGTTAAGCTGGGCAATCCCGGCAGAGAGGGTCAGCTTAAACTTAACTTGGGCACAGCTGCTGCGGCCTTTCATATCACTCTTTGCAGTATTAGTGCTTTTTGCCGCCCTTGCGTTATTTTTCAGCCTGCTGCTGCCGGCAGTACGTCTTGCCAATATGCTTACAGGTGCACTGTTGGTAGGTAATTATTTACTAATGGGCTTGTCAAATCTAAATGATAAGCTGCAGCAGGTCCTGAAGTATACTCCTCTTAACTATTATCAGGGCGGTGCGGCTGTTGAAGGCCTTAATGGGAGTTGGTTGTTCGGTTTGTTGGCGGCTGCAGTGTTGATCACCGGGGTAGCATGGGTATTGTTTCTACGGCGTGATATACGGGTAGGTGGTGAACGCAGCTGGACGCTTTCTGCCTTAAGGTTGCCATCCCGTGCTAAGTCAAGTTAAAATGTAGCAAGAAGGTTAAATGTGGCTGAAGGCAGAATAATCGATGTATTACTAATTAGGTCAATGGCTGGCCGCTAGCAATCATCAAAGGAGGGCTGCAGCAATGGACAATCTTGCTGCCGAGAAAATAGCAGGTATTAAACAATTGGCAGAGTTTTTATTACAGTCAGACTATGCGCTGGTTCTTACCGGAGCAGGGATGGATACCGAGAGCAACATTCCGGATTTTCGGGGTAAAGACGGTCTGTGGCAGAATATTGATGCCCGAGTCGTCGCAGATATCAATACAATTCGGCAGAACTATAAAGTATTTCATCAATTCTATAAAGAGCGATTGTCAGCGATGACTGACGTCTTACCGCATGCCGGTCACTATGCTTTGGCAGAGCTGGAAAAGAAGGGTATCATCAAAGGTATAGCCACTCAAAATATATCCGGATTACATTTGAAAGCAGGCAGTAAAAGAGTATATGAACTGCACGGGGATTTAAAGAAGGTTTTTTGTGATAATTGCGGAGCACCGGCTACTACCCAGGAATTATATGAGATGAAGCCATGTTCTGCCTGCAGTGAACTTGCGTTAAGGCCAAATGTTGTCTTCTTTGGCGAAGCCCTGCCTGCTGATGTCTGGAATAAGGCAGTTGCTGAGATCAAAAAATCAGATCTGCTGCTGATCATTGGTACCAGCCTTGAAGTAGCCCCTGTTAATCAACTCCCTTATCTTACTGCCGGAAAGACTGTTTTTATCAATGCTGAAGATGTTGGCCATAAGTTTGATTTAACGATCATCGGTAAGGCCAAAGAGATTTTGAGCGAAACCATGAGGTATATCAATGCTTAAAAGTCAGTGGGGCTGCAGCTGCTTGTACTGCGGAAAGACAGATAAATGCACAGCAAGTCTTGTTTCTTTTAACATGACAGGCTATAATTAGGCATAGGGTCAGTTCGATGTCATGCCTTTGGAAACCGGAAAAGGAAGTGATAGTTCTCATGGGCGGCTACGAGAGCATGAAAATGTCCGATTTGGAGCAAAAATTACAGCAGCTGCGGGAAGAACTTGAGGAGTTAGAAGAAGAAAGGACAATTGTTTTAGGCCAGACCGGTCTCCACCTGCCGGGTTCTACTGTAAAAAAGTATGAGGCGGAGATTAATCATATAAAAAAACAGATAGAAACTGTGGAGAATCTGTTAAATGAAAAGGGCAGCAATTAAGACAGGGAACAATAGAGGCAGCAGAGCAGCTAAAGAAAAGAATTTATAGCAAAATTTTAAGAAGTTTGATAAATCTGCTATGTTATTTTTGCAGATTATATGATATTATGTATTTGCTATGTTCAATTATTGTGGTTGATTTTTTTTGCGTTAAGATATTAGAAAATTATAAACTATAAAAAACATCACAACAGATAGAGTTGTAAAAAGACTCAAAGCTGTTGCTGTGAGGGAGGTGAGGCAGAAATATCATCGCAGTTGATTTCAGGGAGGTGAAAAGAAAACATTTCTCAGCCGATGCTGAACTAGTTGTATTTTTTAACCTGCATAACAATCTTCACTAGGCACTATTACAATTGATACATTAGGAGGAGTATTATGAGTAATAAGTTAACACAAAAAGAAGTTAACATGTATGGTTTTTATACCTTAGCTTCTGGTTTAGGTAACGCCGTACCAATGAACTATATTACAATGTTCATGACTGACCACCTGATGATTAGTGCTGCAGTGGTTGGTACGCTCTTATTAGTTGCTCGTATTATTGACTTTGCTGTCAGTTTGGCAGCCGGACCTATTGTGCAAAACTCGAACCTAAAGTGGGGGAAATATCGTTCCTGGCTGTTGATCTTACGTTGGGTAGTTTTTACCGGTGTATGTCTGCAGTTTGTTAACACCTCTGCACTACCCTTAGCGGCAAGACTTGCCATCGTTGTTGTTGGTTACTTTGGCCTGCACTTATCAATGAACTTCCTGGCACTTGCCCAGGTAGGGGTATTGGCTGCGATGGCCGGTTCATCCATGGAAGATAGAGCACGTCTTTCC
>JAAYKP010000088.1 GCA_012522335.1 Bacillota bacterium | reverse complement strand
TTCTTGTGTTGTGCGCTTAGTGTAATGCAGCAGCAGTTTTTACCGTTTGCTGCATGGGTGCATAGATACGGTAATCTAGCTGCGGAAAAAGATTATCCGCTGCTTGCAGTTTGTGCAGCCACTCTGCATCAATTTTGTTGTCATAAAGTTGCTGCCACAGTCGGTTGAAACGCACTAAATGATCGTGGACACGCTGCTGGGCGTACTGCACCATGGTGCCTGTGGTCATAATAAAAGGCCAGTCACTGGCTTGGGCCAACAGCAGTTCACGGGCTAACTGGTTTAAGGCCTCTTCCTGCAGACCGTTGGCGTGAGGAAAATCGGCGGCTGCCTTGGTCATACGGGCGGCAGCCAGATGCAGATGACGATAAATCCAGTCATTGTTCCCGTTTAACCATACTTCATGGTAACCGTTATTGCCCCAGCTGGAGGAGGAAGGTTCTGCTTCCTGCAGCGGTAAAGCAAGACTTAAATATTCAAAAGGGGTAATGGGACGAAAGACAGCTTGCTCGTAATGTATTTTCCTAAACAGATAATCCAGCCATATTGGTCCTTCATACCACCAGTGACCAAAGAGCTCTGCATCATAGGGAGCGACAACAATGGGAGGACGATCAATCTCCCCGGCGGCATACTCGATTTGCCGCTCGCGGTTAAACATAAAATTACCTGCGTGTTCGGCCGCTTTTTTTTCTGCTGCTTCCAGATTATATGGTTCTTTATGGTCCGTTTTGCCGGTGATGCGGAAATACTTAAAACCTGTATGTGTCCGTATACCATCTGGATGAATGTAGGGTCTGACGTAGTCGAGCGGCAAATCGAAACCTATATCACGGTAGAAATCGCGATAGACAAAATCACCGGGGTAACCCTCCGTTTTGCTCCAAACCTGCCTGCTGCATTCTTCATCACGACCGAATGCCGCCACCCCGTGGGGCGTAAGCAGGGGGCTGTAGGTACCGTAGGCAGGACGGGGCTTAGCATAGATAATGCCGTGAGTATCAACAAAGAAGTAATTAATGCCAAGCTCGGCCAAAATACTGTCAATGCTGTCATCGTAGCCGCATTCCGGCAGCCAGATCCCTTTAGGGGGCTGACCAAATAAACGTGTATGTTCTTCCACTGCAGTACAGAGCTGAGCGTATACAGCTTCCGGGTTTGTAGACAAAAGAGGTAAATAGCCATGCGTAGCCGCACAGGTTATAAGCTCTACCTTACCGCCGGCTGCCAGCTGCCGGAAGGCCTTTATTAAATCGGCCTGATAGGTGATAAAAAATGTCTGATAGGCAGTCTGCAGCCGCTGTCGGTAATGGCGGGCCAAAGGCGAGAAAACGGCGTCATGGGCAGTACGCGCAGTTTCTTTATCGGCTAACTCCAGTAAGGACAATAAATAGCTGCGGTATTTTTCCTGTAAATATTTATCCTGCCACATGGCGGCCAAGGTGGGTGAAATGGAGATAGTCACCCGATAATCAATCTTGTCTTGTTCCAGATTATTAAAGGTTTCGAGTAAGGGTAAATATGTTTCTGTCAATGCTTCAAACAGCCACTTTTCTTCCAAAGAGTAGGGATATTCCGGGTGCCGTACATACGGCAGATGGGCATGCAGAACAAGGGCAAAATAACCTTTAGTCACCATAATTCTCCTTTGCGAGGGGGTCAGCGTCCAGGCTGCTGAACAGCTCATATGATGAATAACCGGACAGACGGCGATAAAAGCGGCGCTGCCAAAAGGCGAACAGGCGCCAGCGCGGGTCAATCACGGAAGAAAGGCTGCTGCGGGGCGTGCTTACTGTATTTGAGGTCAGCATCACCACAAAGGTACCGTCATCAAGCCTGCGTCCTAACTGGGCATAGTAGCTTTGATCGGCATCGTTTACCTCCAAATACCAGTTGTTAGCCTGGTGGTTGACAGCGAAATCCTGTACAGTCCCTGTCATAATGTTTTTTAATTTAATCAGGCTGTGACCCCTGAACCACTGCTCCGGAAACTGTTGTGCGAAACTTTCTTCCAATGCCGGTGTGATTTCCCAGTAAGCAACAAGCTTATGCGGATCCCGGGGCAAAAGTACCAAGCGATCTACACCGTAGCAGTGAGGAAGTGTCCAGCCTGCATTCAACTCATGACGATCCGGTGTATGCATAACTGCCTCCTTACAAGCACAGAATTTTAGGCGCAAAGATTAAACACATGTAGTAGTATTGCCCTTGTCTATTGTTCTTATTTACACTGCCCTTTACCAAGCTGCCATAGTTTGCATATAAATGCCGCGATGCGGCAAGCTATGCTTACAGCGTATAAAGAGCAACAGCGTTTTGCAGGAGGGAGCCAATGTGCGCATTGCGCTTATCTGCCGCAATTTAAGTACTTTTGATACAGATGCTACCCTGCTCCGTCTGGCCGGGGAATTAACGGAAAAAGGTTATGAATGCTGTGTCTTTACTGCAGACAGCGGGCCGGCGGTACAAAAGGAGCGCTTTGATGCAGCCTTTTCCGTTGTTTATAACGGTCAGCTTACACAGGTTGCAGTTACAGAACAAAAGCAGGGGTGGGTGCGAATTTTTACCATTGCCGCCGCCAACGCTTATCTTTTTGCCGCTGCCGCGGCCGGTATGATGCGCCGGCTGCAGCTGCAGGGGGAAAAAATATCATTACTGCATCTTTTCAGTGCGGAGGATGTCTGCACTGCTTTATTATGCCGGCAGTATTTTCGCATTCCTTTTGTTTATTCTGTCCGGGAATTTGGAGAAATAAAACAAAGCAAACAAGATTTTGCCGCTTTAAGCCTCATGCTGCCGCAGAGTGTTTTCACTGTCGGCAGCTATGTTTGCACTGAACAGTTGGCTGCCGCAGAAGCGATGTATGTAATTGATGAAACTGGCAGCCCCGGTTTATGGCGTGAATTTTTCTGCAGCTATACCGGCAAGTATATTGAGGGCAGACCCTTTGTCAATGTGAGCTGCTGGTCACAATGTTCAGTCGCGCCGCGGCAAAAACGGAAAAATGAACTGCTGCAGGAGCTGCAGAGTGATAAGGAGATTGTAGCTGCCTGTGAGCAGCAGCCTGCGTCACCGTCAACATTGTCAGCAGATGTTTTGTTTGTCAGCCTTGATTTGTTAACTAAAGCCGAGCGCTTAAAAGTTCTGCAGGCAGCAGACTATTATTTAGCGGAAACTGTGCAGCCGGAAAAATTGTTAGCAGCCATGGCTGCCGGCTGTATTCCCATAGCTCCCAGAGAAAGCTTTACCCAGACCATCATCCGGGATGAAGAGCAGCAGGCTGCAGAAGCAAACGGGTATTTATACCGGCAGGAGGGTTGGTCAAAAGTTCTGCAGCGGGCCTGTAACGATTTTCGTACAAGACCGGGCTGGCAGCAGCAGCTGCGGCAGCGCAGCATGATGTTAGTCCGGGATAGTTTTAGTATTAAAACGGCAGCCGCACTATACGACAGTATTTATCGTGGTGCTGCACCCGTCAGATTACCATTTATCGTGGAGCAGAGTATGCCGCCCCTCGGGGCCGGCCTAAGAGGGGGCGACAATGCAGAAAAACAAAATTAATTTTATTCTGGCCCTGCATAATCATCAACCGGAAGGAAATTTCCCGTATGTTTTTGAGCAAAACTTTCAGACCGCCTATCAGCCTTTTATAGAGCTGCTGGCACAATTTCCTGACATAAAGGTAGTGCAGCACTATTCAGGCATTCTCTGGCGCTGGCTGCGGGAGCATCAGCCAAACTTTATGTTACAGCTGCGCCGGCTGGCAGCCAAAGGGCAGCTGGAATTAATGGGCGGTGCTTTTTATGAGCCAATTCTGGTGATGATTCCCGATGAAGATAAAGTAGGTCAGATAAAAAAAATGAGCAGTTTTCTGCGGGAGCACTTTCAGGTTAATGTTAACGGGGCCTGGTTGCCGGAACGGGTATGGGAACCTCACTTGGTGCGGCCGCTGGCAGAAGCAGGTATCCGTTATACTGTCCTGGATGATATTCTTTTTATGGCCGCCGGTTTAACAGAAGCAGAACTGCTGCGCCCTTACCTGACAGAAGAGGCGGGTAGGCGTTTAGCGGTCTTTCCTATCAATGAAAAACTGCGTTACCTGATTCCTTTTGCTGAACCGGAAGAAACAATTGCCTATTTGGCGGAATTAGCAGCACCGGGTGGGGAGCGCCTGGTAGTTTTGGCTGATGACGGAGAAAAATTCGGCTCCTGGCCGGGCACCTATAAACGAGTTTATAAGCAAAAATGGCTGCAGCGTTTTTTCCAGCTGTTACAAGAAAACAGTGAGTGGCTGCAGGTTACTACCTTTTCCGCATACCTGCAGCAATACGAAGCAGCGGACTTAGTATATCTACCGGCAGGCTCCTACCGGGAGATGATGGAATGGTCCGGTGGCTTGTGGCGTAATTTTCTCGTTCGCTATCCGGAGAGCAATCATCTCCATAAAAAAATGCTGCATGTCCGGGAAAAACTGCGGCGTTTACCGGACAGCCCGCAAAAAAGGGAAGCACAGGAATATTTATGGGCAGGACAATGCAATTGTGCTTACTGGCATGGCGTGTTCGGCGGCCTTTATCTTAACTTTTTGCGTTCTGCCCTGTACGACCGTCTGCTGGCTGCTGAAGATATTGCAGACCGTGCTTTACATGAAAGTAACAGCTGGGTGGAAGTAGAAAGAAAAGACTTTAATTACGACGGCGCCGAGGAAGTTGTGGTTACCGGGCCGGACCTGGCGTTCATAGCTGCTCCTGCCCAGGGCGGTTGCCTCTTGGAACTTGACTTTAAACCTAAACGCTTTAATTTGTTTGATGTGCTTACCCGCAGGAAAGAGGCCTATCACTGTAATCTCTATGAACAGGCGCAGGGAGTATGCGATAGTGAGGAAGTGAAAACTATTCATCATATTTCCCGGGTGAAAGAAGCAGGACTGGAGCAGCTGTTGATCTATGATCCTTATCGGCGCGCTTCCTGGCGTGACCACTTTTTCCCACAGCAAAGCGATCTTTTGCAGCCGCTTGCTGAAGTGGAAGTAGGTGATTTTGCCAATGGTCGCTATGACCTTCTTGCGGCAGTAGTAGAGGGTGAGGTGGCACAGCTGGAGCTGCTGCGTAGGGGTACAGTACAAATGGCGGGCGAAACCTGGCCAATTTTGGTACATAAGGCAATTTCCTATCAGCCCCGGCAAGGGGAGCTGCTTTACAGTTACCGTTTGCAGAATTTGGGGGCACAAGAGCTGGCGCTCACTTTTGCCGTTGAATTTAACATTAACTTTTTGGCAGGTCAAGCTTCAGACCGCTATTATTTGGTGCCGGGCCGCACGCTGCAAAATCGTCAGCTGAATTCCCACGGCAGAACGGCAAATGTAGATAGTTTTGGTCTGGTTGATGAATGGTTGGGCATTTCCACCATCTTTTATTTTGAACGACCGGCGGTAGTGTGGCGGATGCCCATTGAAACTGTTTCACAGTCAGAAGACGGCATGGAGCGGGTGTATCAGGGTTCTATGATCCTGCCAAGCTGGCAGATTAAGCTGCTGCCCCATACTCCCTGGTCACTTACCTTCACACAAACTGTCTCCGAAGCGGTGCGGGAGGTACCTTCATGAAACCATTATATCTTGCCTTTATCTGGAATCAGCATCAACCTTTCTATCAGGACACAGTTAAAAAAGAATACATTATGCCCTGGGTAAGACTGCATGCCACAAAGGATTACTACCAGATGGCTGCCATTTTGCGCCACCACCCGAAAATACGGCAAACTTTTAATTTGACACCCTCTTTAGTGGCTCAGCTGCAGGACTACCTGCAGGGTGCAGATGATTATTATCTGCGGGTGATGAAGCCTGTTGAAAAATTGACGGAGGCAGAAAAAAGATTTCTGCTGCAGCATTATTTTGATATTCAGTGGGAACGTGTCATTGCCAGGTGGCCGCGTTATCAGGAATTATTGGCAAAACAAGGTTACCGTAAAGAGCCGGCAGCGGTGGAGGAGGCTTTAGCTAACTATAGTGATCAAGACTATCTCGATCTGCAGGTTTGGTTTAACCTGGTATGGATTGATCCCGAAGTGCGGGAAGAGGATGACGAACTACGGGCGCTGCAAACTAAAGGCAGATATTTTACAGAAGAAGATAAAAAGCTTGTTTTAAATAAGCAGTGGGCGTTAATGCGGCAGGTGATACCTTTACACCGGGAATTGGCAGACAGCGGCCAGATTGAAGTGATAACCACGCCCTATTACCATCCCATCATGCCTTTAATAATTGATACACGCAGTGCCCTGCGCGCTTCGCCCGGTTTGCGGCTGCCGCAGACTTTCAGCTATCCTGAAGACGGTGCCGAGCAAATCATGCGCGCCATTAATCAGTACCGCCGTATTTTTGCCCGTTGGCCGCAGGGAGTTTGGCCCCCGGAGCAGGCTGTCAGCAGTGAGACTTTGGCCATGTTTGCGGAATATGGCTTTAGCTGGACAGTAAGCGACGAAGATATTTTAGCCCGTTCCCTGCAGATTGAGTTTTATCGTGACGGTTCCGGTCATGTGCTCAATGCCGATGATTTGTACCGCCCCTACCTGGTGCAGGCCGGTGGCCGGGAAATAACCGTCGTTTTCCGCGATCATCATTTGTCTGATCGCATTGGCTTTGTTTACCACCAGATGAATATTGATCATGCTGTAGCTGATTTTCTGCAGCGGCTCTATAAAATATGGGAGGCAGTCAGCGGCTGTCAGGGGCCGCAC
Organism: Bacillota bacterium; assembly: GCA_012522335.1. Classification (GTDB taxonomy): domain Bacteria; phylum Bacillota; class Dethiobacteria; order Dethiobacterales; family Dethiobacteraceae; genus UBA9865. The sequence continues at coordinate 4,130 of JAAYKP010000088.1, read as the reverse complement.
CTGGTTACCATTGCTCTGGACGGGGAAAATGCCTGGGAATGGTACAGCAATGATAAAAATGAATTTTTGCATAAGCTGTATAGTCGTTTGTCGCAGGAAGCATGGCTGCAGACTGTGACGGTTGCTGATTTTCTGCGTGCTTATCCGCCCCAGCGTGTTCTGCCTCAAGTGCATACCGGTTCCTGGGTCGATCATAATCTGACCCGCTGGATAGGTAGTGAAAGTAAAAATCATTTATGGCAGCTGTTATTAGAAGCGCGGAGCATGCTGGAAAAAGTCCGGGGCACTGTTTCTGCGGAGCAGCTGCATAAAGCCAGAGAAAATTTGCTCATTGCGGAGGGTAGTGATTATACCTGGTGGGTTGACAGTATGCCCTATTATCTGGCTGCCCCCTTTGAAGCACTTTTCCGTAAACATCTGATTAACGCTTACCGTGAGTGCGAGCAGGCAATACCGCCGTCTCTGCTTATGGCCGGCATCCGGCCGCAGCCCGGAGAAGCGGTTTGGACGGACGATCCCTTGGCAGGTCCGACGACGATGGTGCAGACTACTGACAGCCGTGGGTCAAGCTGACTAAAGCAGGAAACACTCCGGCCGGTGTGGAATAAAACCGTAAAATACTTCAATAGGTGATGGAGATGACAAAACGCCGGTACGAAATAGATGCCCTGCGGCTGCAGCGTGAAATAAAGGCGGGTGAAATACGGCCCGTCTATCTCTTTTATGGTGAGGAAGATTTTTTATTGTCGGAAGCCATTGCCGCGCTGGCTGCTGCCTTACTGGCCGGAGGAACAGAGGACAGCGGCTGCAGTCGTGTGGCAGGTTCAGAATACACACTGGAAGAAATTTTGGACATGGCGGAAACAGTGTCTCTCTTTAGTCAGAGGCGGCTGCTGATTGTGCCGGCTGCTCCATACTTTGCACAAGGCAGCCGCTTAACGAACACAGCAGTCCAGCGGCTGCTGGCTTTTCACCGTCAAAAGGATGCAGATGCTGCCATTATTTTTTGTGGACCGGACAAGTTGTCAGCAGCGAAAGTAGTAAAAGAATTGCTGGCTGACGGAGCAGTATATCATTTTGCGCCCCTGAAGTGGTCGGCCTTAATGGCTTGGCTGCGGGAGCGGGTAGCGGCACAAGGAAAGAAAGCTGCCGCGCCGGTGCTGCAGCTGTTTGTTAACCGTGTGGGGCAGGATTTACGCAGGCTTGCTTCAGAACTGGATAAACTGGTCAGTTATCTGGGGGAACAGGAAACAATAGATGAAGAGAGTATCTTGGCCGTCACTTCCTCCGGAGCCCAGACAAGTATTTTTGCCTTAATTGATGCCGTCGTCTACGGGCAAACAGCCCAGGCGCTGTCTTTGCTCAAAAGACTTCTGGCGCTGCGGGAGCCGCCACTGCTGATTTTAAGTATGCTGACACGACAATTTCGCCTGCTGGGGGAAGCAAAGGAACTGCTGGCTGCAGGAGAAACTAATCTTGCCCGGGCTCTCTCCCTTAAACCATATGCCGCAGAGCAGCTGTTGAAACAGATGGGCTGCATTGATGAGGCACGCCTCAACCGTGCGGTCGAATTATTACTGCGCTGTGACTTGGATATTAAACGGGGACGTATTCAACCGGTATTGGCGTTGGAAACATTAATAATTGCTTTAGGGCTGGACGCGCCTGCATCTTAAAAACGATTTATCCGCTTCCGCCTGTTTTCTGTTCTGAGGAGGCCTAAAGACTAAAATTGGGTGCAAGGCAAGAAACGCACACCGCTCAGCGCGGTGTGCGTGTTTTTTCCCTTGTTTTTAACTGCTGCCACACAAACAAAAAACCCGGTACAGCCGGGCTTCTGTTGCTTATTCTGCTGCTGCCTGAAAGGCTGCAGCTTTGTTGAAATGTTTAGTCAGACGTGATTTTTTACGAGCGGCGGCATTTTTATGAATAACGCCCTTGCTCACGGCTTTATCAAGTGTTTTTATCGCTGTCTGTAATCTGGCAGCGGCCTGCTCTAGATTACCCTCGGCCAGTGTATCTCTAAACCGACGAATAGATGTTTTGACGGTACTTTTGACATGACGATTGCGAGCCGTCCGTTTGGCGGTAACCCTCATACGCTTTACTGCCTGCTTTGTATTGGGCAATGCGTTCACCTCCTTCGAAACTTGCTGCGAGGACACAACAATTTTACCACGGGTTTCTTTAAAATGCAACTGCATGTCAATATGTATAGCAAAAAAACGTTTGGATAAGCTATTAGCAGTTAATAACTGTAAGGGAGGTGAATGCTGTGCTTGGCTTAATTGTCCGTTTTATCGTGTCAGCCATCGTTTTGATGCTGGTAAGTTTTCTGCTGCCTGGTTTTGCCTCTATGGGCTTTACTGTTTCCCTGGTGGCAGCCATTGTCATTGCCCTGCTTGGTTTTATCATCGAAAGCGTGCTTGGTAAATCCATCTCTCCCCAAAACCGTGGTATTGTCGGTTTTCTTACTTCTGCAGTAGTTATTTATCTGGCACAATTTCTCGTCTCCGGCATGGAAGTAACTATTCTTGGCGCAGCCTTGGCTGCCTTGGTAATCGGCGTCATTGATGCCTTTGTGCCGACGGAATTACGCTAGGAGGAGTTTTGTGAGCCTGAAACAGCAAAAGCACAGTATCCGGACTGATTTGGCCATTGAAGCTCACCAAATGCTGGTGGGTGAAGTAGACCGGGAGATTCCCGGGGTACAGGTGGAGACTGAAGAAAAGGAACGGCTGCGGATTTCCCGTGTCCATATCAGCTCTCCGGAAGCGGAGCAGCGTATGGGCAAACAGCAGGGTAAATATATTACTTTGGAAGCACCGGGACTACGGCAAAAAAATACGGAACTGCAGGATATGGTTTCACGCCAGTTTACTAAGGAACTGTTAAGCATGGTAGAACTGGCAGATAACTCCTCCGTCCTGATAGTAGGACTTGGTAACTGGAATGTTACTCCGGATGCCCTGGGGCCAAGAGTCGTTAAAGACTTATTAGTGACACGACATATTTTAGCCCTGGAACCGGAAACACTGGGCGAAGGATTTCGCGCTGTCAGTGCCATCTCGCCCGGAGTTTTAGGCATAACCGGTGTAGAAACAGGTGAGATCATTCAAGGATTGGTGGAGAAAGTAAGGCCTGATCTGCTAATTGCTGTAGATGCTCTGGCTGCCCGCAGTCTGACTCGCTTACATACGACGATCCAGATAGCTGATACCGGGATTACTCCAGGTTCCGGCGTCGGTAATAAACGGTTGAAGATTTCGCATGAAACCATCGGCATTCCTGTCATTGCTGTGGGGGTGCCGACAGTAGTAGATGCAGTAACTATTGCCGATGATTTAACCAGCCACTTACTAGAGGCCATCATGCGGGAAGCAGGTCCTGAATCTCCTGTATACAAAGTAATCCAGAGTATAGCCGAGGGTGACCGACGTGCCGTAATGTCAGAAGTGCTGGAGCCATATGGCGGCAGACTGATGGTTACGCCAAAGGAAATAGATACACTGGTAGAGGATACAGCCAAATTATTGGCCGGTGGCCTTAATGCAGCCCTGCATCCTGCCATTCAAAGTGCAGATTCAGGTAAATATTTGCATTAAAAAGGGAGTACTGCCAGGCAGGAATTCAGCGGCAGTACTCTTTAATTATGTATCCGGACTATGTATCCGGACAGGTCAGAAAAACAATACACAACTGGGCAAGCCTATTCAGTCAGGGCTTGCTCTTTCCATTTGCTGCGGGCAGCGGCCGGTTTGCAGACATAAGTTCGTTTTCGCCGCATAACTTTATATATAGGTTAAGGAAGTTCTTTTTCTGAGGGGGATATCATGGCCGGAAGAATATATTTTCCCATACGCAGCAGACGCTTTCGACCGGGCAGCAGCAAGCAAGTCTGGCTCTTGCTCCTGGCTGCAGTTCTGCTGCTGGGGGGATACTTTCTTTACAGTCAGCAGATTAAGCCGGTGTCAGTTTTTGCCGTAAACCCACAGCCGGTAGTTTTCCCGCAGATAGATGGGAGCAGTTCAATCTTTCTGCGCCTTGTGGCCAGTGTAATTCCCGGTTTCGACCAGCACAGGCAGAGCGGCAATGATAGTGAAACGGGCTCTGCAGGAGAATTTTCACTG
>JAAYKP010000087.1 GCA_012522335.1 Bacillota bacterium | reverse complement strand
GCCGGGTACGCAAAGTACATCGCAGGGGAAGATTTGGCTGGGGTTTGAAATATGCGGGTTGGCATCGATTAAGGCCTGTAGAGATACACCAAAACGCTGGGCGATGAAGAACATGGTGTCGCCGGACCGCACTGTATAGCGTCCCTGGAAGCCGGGTGGGCAGGAGGCAGGTTGGCGGCAGGTCATTTGTAGAGCTCCGACCTCATCAGCTCCGGTAATACTGTGTTTAGGACAACGGAGTATCTGCTTCTGTGCTTCTAAAATTGCTTCAATTGTTTTGCAGTAGACCTGAAGGCAAAAACACTCGTCTTTTTTTCCCTTTTTGCCCTTATTGCCGTGTGTAGGAGGGAAAAACTTGCTTTGCAGGTCTTCCTCGGCACACTCACAGGGTTCAAGCTGGCTCTCAATTAATTGTTCTTCATCTGTTTCAGAGTTAACATCCAACTCTTTTACAAATTCCTCAGACATAAAACAACTACCTTTCTTTTTGAATTATTTTGCAGTTTAACTAAATTACACTTCTTTTTGTCACCAACATAATATGCTAACTGTTGTATGAAGGTTCGTTTATTAGTAATGAAGATATTTTGCAGTAAAAAAAGATGCACTTCCTTCTTTCTCTGTAACCAATTATGTATTTACGAAAAAGTTTTGCACAAGCTAAACTTGGAAGTGAAAGAGGAGGTAGACTATGAAAATCACTGCATTCTTGCAGAAAAAACCAGAAGTGAAAGCGACGAATGTTGATATTCGCGAAGCTTTCACTTTATGGGACATATTGAACTCTAAGTACACGACTAAGGAACGTTTATTAATGTTTAATTCTTTCGCGGAAGATCCGGAGTTAAGATTACTGCTGGGAAAGCGCGAAAAAGAGATTGATCAAAACATCACTATTCTGCAGAAGCAAATGAAGATGTATAATATAATCTCGCCAGGCAAAAAACGAGCTGCTGTTCCAAGTCGTTTGAGTAAGGAACTGATGAACGATGAAAATATAGCTATGTTGATGCTGTTATATGAACAGGAACATGCTGAAAATCTGCTGATCGCTACTTATAGCATTATTACAAACGATAATTTGCGCAAAGTAATAACAGATATGCTGATGCGTACTCTTCATAGTGCGGATCAAGTAATGACACATGCAGCGATACGCGGTTGGGTGGGAATTCCCCCGGCTTATCAACACCTTCCTGCCGATACAACGGAAAAGATACACTGTGGTGAAGCAGGGTGTTTATGGGATATGCTGACGTATCGCTATGACACGCTGCATTTTACAGAAATTATGTCTAGTATCATTAATGATAATGATCTCAAACTAATTTTTGCCAGCGGAATCCAGATTCTGAAAAAACAGATTAAACATTTAGAAAAAGAATTGGTTTATTTTGGTATCAGTCTACCTAATCGGCCTGCCGATATCACTATTGCTCTCAACAATAGGGACCTGTGGGAGGATTCGCATATTTATCGCATTACCTTGATGGGTATGCAGGGGGCTGCTGCTTTACATGTTAGGTCCTTTAAGAGGATGTCTTCAAATCATCGTCTGAGAAAATTTATGATAACACTACTGCGCGAGGAAGTTGAAAAAATAAACGACTTTATTCGGTATGGGAAAATAAAAGGGTGGCTGCAGCCGGTGCCCAGATATGGACCCTAAAGATAAACGACGCGTACCCGAGTGACGCGTCGTTTTTTTTGCTTAGATGCGAATTATATCAACCTTGAATTGCTTTCTTTCCTATCCGCAGGGGGCTGTTAAGGGGGACTCCCCCTTAATCTTGTGGGGTGGTCATGACCGCAGTGTCGTTGCAGGGGTACTGCCCCTAAAGAACAAGAGCCAATAAACAGGGACATATTATCCTGGGTAACCATACACTAAAGGAATAGGGCAAGAGCAAAGAGAATATTAAAACGATAAGCAACTGAAGTGAGGAGGAACATACTTGGACTATTGGGAGCCGGCCAGAGAAGGGCTGCGTAAAGCTGTGCAGACGACATTACTGCTGACAAAAATTATTATTCCTGTAACTTTTGTTGTTGTGACACTGAATAGATTTGGTCTGAGCAGCCAGCTGGCAGAACTATTATCACCATTGTTAAAAGTAGTCGGTTTGCCCGGAGAGGCAGCCCTGCCACTTTTTTTAGGTTTCTTTGTAAATATATATGCTGCCATCGGTGCAATTTCCGTTCTTTCACTCACTGCTTGGCAGATAACTATCATTGCTGCTATGATTTTGACCTGCCACTCACTTCTCATGGAGACCCCGGTATTAAAATTAGCCGGCGTACATCCTGCTGTGGCAGTGCTGATCAGATTTGGCAGTTCTGTTATTCTGGGGCTGATTTTTTATCTGCTGTTTCAAGTTTTGGGGGTTTTATAATGCTGGAAATATTACATGAGGCTTTGGGGACAAGTTTACGCACAATCGGCCAGTTGGCCATGATTTTAGTTCCCCTTATGATTGTGCTGGAATATGCCAAACATTTTCGTCTCTTAGAAAAACTGACGCGCTATTTGGGCTGGCTGCCCCGCAGTCTGGATATTTCACAGCAGGCAGTTTTCCCCCTGCTTGTTGGCATGATTTTTGGCATTACTTATGGAGCTGCTGTCATTATCGACTATGCCCGCCAGGGTACAATTAGCAAGCGCGATATGATGTTGGTTGGAATTTTTCTGGCAGTTAATCACAGTGTGATAGAGGACAATTTGCTTTTTGCCTCTTTGGGGGCTAATTTGTATTTGCTGGCGCCGCTGCGTTTTTTGTTTGCCTTTCTGCTGACCAGAGGGGCAGGTATGCTTGTAAAAGCAGAGGAAAACTAGCCGCGAAGCAGCCAGTGTTTAGGGCGCGCCAGACTGCCGCCGCCGAAGCGTGGGGACCCCATAAAGAACAAGAAATGTTAAAACTTAAGATAATCTTAAGTTAAACTTAACAATTTACTGTTAAACTGTAGGGGAAAAATGGGCGGCTTTTTTT
>JAAYKP010000086.1 GCA_012522335.1 Bacillota bacterium | reverse complement strand
GATGAAGAAGAGCTTGACGAAGAAGAGCTTGACCTTGATGATTACGGCTATAGTAAGCGCCGTAAGCGCTTCAGCGAATATGCTGATGAAGATGATGATTATGATGAATAATAACAGCGTGGGTTATCTAAGGATCAAGAGATGAAAGGGAGGAAGTGCCCTTGCTGGATGTTAACAATTTTGATGCTTTGAAAATCGGTCTGGCTTCTCCCGAGCGGATACGCAGCTGGTCGCGGGGAGAAGTAAAAAAGCCGGAGACTATTAACTACCGGACATTAAAACCGGAGCGGGAAGGCTTATTCTGCGAGAAGATTTTCGGTCCGCAGAAGGATTGGGAATGTCATTGTGGTAAATACAAGCGTGTCCGTTACAAAGGCATTGTTTGTGACCGCTGCGGTGTAGAAGTCACACGCGCTAAAGTGAGAAGGGAACGGATGGGGCATATTGAACTGGCTGCCCCTGTTTCCCACATCTGGTACTTTAAAGGGATTCCCAGCCGCATGGGACTTCTGCTGGATATGTCTCCCCGTGCTCTGGAAAAAATTCTTTACTTTGCTGCTTACGTTGTTATTGACCCCGGTGATACCGGTCTGGTCAAAAAGCAGCTGCTCACGGAAATGGAATATCGTGAGTACCGGGAAAAATATGATCATCTCTTTAAAGTAGGTCGTGGCTTTAAAGCTGAAATGGGCGCAGAAGCCGTTAAAAAACTGCTGCAGGAAATCAATCTTGATGAGATGGTCAGTGAACTGCGGGCTGAGGTACGTTCTGCCACGGGGCAGAAAAAAATTCGTGCCACACGCCGCCTGGAAGTAGCAGAGGCATTCAGAAAATCGGGCAATCAACCTTCCTGGATGATTCTTGAAGCAATCCCGGTGATACCGCCGGATTTGCGCCCCATGGTACAATTGGACGGCGGGCGTTTTGCGACCTCTGACTTGAATGACCTTTACCGGAGAGTTATTAACAGGAATAACCGTTTAAAGCGTTTGCTGGATCTGGGGGCACCTGATATTATTGTGCGTAACGAAAAACGCATGCTGCAGGAGGCAGTAGATGCCCTCATCGATAACGGCCGCCGCGGTCGTCCTGTCACCGGACCGGGCAACCGCCCCCTCAAATCTCTCTCCGATATGCTTAAAGGGAAACAAGGTCGTTTCCGGCAGAACTTGTTAGGTAAGCGGGTTGATTACTCCGGACGTTCCGTGATTGTTGTAGGACCGGAATTGAAAATCTACCAGTGCGGTCTGCCGAAAGAAATGGCGCTGGAGCTTTTCAAGCCCTTTGTCATGAAACGCCTGGTTAATGAAGGTTTTGCGCACAATATTAAAAGTGCCAAACGTATGGTGGAAAAAGTCCGTCCCGAAGTCTGGGATGTACTGGAAGAAGTTATTACTGACCATCCTGTGATGCTGAACCGGGCACCAACCTTACACCGTCTGGGCATTCAGGCCTTTGAACCGGTACTGGTTGAAGGCCGTGCCATTAAGATCCACCCACTGGTCTGTACAGCTTATAATGCTGACTTTGACGGTGACCAAATGGCTGTCCACGTGCCCTTATCAGCAGAAGCACAAGCGGAAGCGCGCCTGCTGATGCTTTCGGCCCAAAACATTTTAAACCCGAAAGACGGCCGTCCTGTGGTGACGCCCACCCAGGATATGGTCATGGGTATATATTATTTGACACTGGAAAAAGCCGGGGCTAAGGGTGAAGGGAAAGTCTTTAGTTCCGCTGCCGAGGCGATTCTGGCTTATCAAACAGGGGTGGTAGACCTGCAGGCCCGTATCGCCGTTGATGTTGCCAATTATGCCAAAGCCCTAAGGGGACACGAAACGCTAAGCAGCCGGCCCGGTCCGAAACTGCTGATCACTACCGTCGGTAAGCTGATCTTTAACGATGCGTTTCCGGAGGATTTTCCTTATCTCAACCATCCTGATTTTAACAAGCCGGTGGCTGACGATGATTTTATCCTGCAAAAGGGACAAAATATTAAGGAAGTCATTGAACAGCATCCCTTGAGCGACGCGGTGAAAAAAGGCTTCCTGGGTACAATTGTGGCTATGTGTTACCGCAGGTATGGTAATGCCCGTACCGCTGAAATCCTGGATGTGATCAAGGAACTGGGCTTCACCTATGCCACACAGGCCGGAGTTACGGTGGGCGTAGTCGACGTTACTATTCCGGAACAGAAGCAGGAAATTCTTACCAATGCGGAAAAAGCTGTTGAAAAAATTGAAACACAGTTCCGCCGCGGCTTAATTACTAATGAAGAACGTTATGATCATGTGATTGAAATCTGGACAAAAGCCAAGGATGATATCACAAAAGCTTTAATGCAGTCTCTGGACAGCTTTAATCCCATTTATATGATGGCGCACTCCGGTGCCCGCGGTAATATTTCGCAGATTACGCAGCTGGCAGGTATGCGTGGCTTAATGGCTGACCCGACGGGCCGCATTATTGATTTACCGATTAAAGCCAACTTCCGTGAAGGTTTAACGGTGCTGGAATACTTTATCTCTACCCACGGTGCCCGTAAAGGTTTGGCTGATACCGCTTTGAAAACAGCTGACTCCGGCTATTTAACAAGACGTCTGGTTGACGTAGCCCAGGATGTGATTGTGCGTGAAGATGACTGCGGTACCAATCAGGGCGTGACTGTGTCTGAAATCCATGAAGGTAACGAAGTTATTGAAGATCTGCATGATCGTATTAACGGCCGTTTTGCCCTGGCAGACATCTTCGATCCGGAAACGGGCGAACTGCTGGTGGCTAAAGATGAATTCATTACTGAAGATAAAGCGGATGAGATAGTGGCTAAAGGTATTAAGCAGGTACCCATTCGTTCTGTCTTAACCTGCCGCACACGCCACGGCGTCTGCAAAAAATGTTACGGCCGCAACTTGGCCACCGGACGCATTGTTGATGTCGGTGAAGCAGTGGGCATTATTGCCGCCCAGTCCATTGGTGAACCGGGAACGCAGTTAACGATGCGTACCTTCCATACCGGTGGTGTAGCCGGGGATGATATTACGCAGGGTCTGCCCAGAGTGGAGGAGTTATTTGAAGCTCGTAAACCAAAAGGCCTGGCCATCATTGCGGAAGAGGACGGCGTCGTTCAGATTGTGGAAGCCCGCCAGCGTCGTGAGGTTCGTGTAACCTCGGAAGACGGAGAAACAAAAGCTTACCCCATACCTTACGGTTCACGCTTAAAAGTAAAAGACGGTGACCGGGTGGAGGCAGGTCAGGAGCTGACTGAGGGTTCAGTCAACCCGCATGATCTGCTGCGCGTGAAAGGCCCCCGGGGGGTACAGATTTACCTGCTGCATGAAGTACAGCGTGTTTACCGCCTGCAGGGTGTGGATATTAACGATAAACATATTGAAGTAATGATCCGCCAGATGTTAAGGAAAGTGAAGGTAGAAGATCCGGGTGATACCGATCTGCTGCCGGGAGGTTTGGTAGACTACTTTGTCTTTGAGGATATCAATGAAGAAGTAACGGCCTGGGGTGGTGAACCGGCCGCTGCCCGGCCGCAGTTACTGGGGATTACTAAAGCGTCCCTGGCCACCGATTCCTTCCTCTCTGCCGCTTCTTTCCAGGAAACAACACGCGTACTGACGGAAGCCTCGATCAAGGGTAAAAGTGACCCGCTGCTGGGGTTAAAGGAAAATGTGATCATCGGTAAGCTGGTGCCGGCAGGTACCGGGATGAACCGCTACCGCAGCATTCGTATCAAGCCGCTGGTGGAAGTGCCGGAACCGGCTGAAACGGCTGATGTAAGCCCGGCGGTAGGGGAAGAATAAAGGTTAACAAAGGAAAAGATTAGTTCAGAGCAGGGCGGAGTTAATGATTGACAAGGGTAATTGGTGATGGTACAATATCAAAGTGTGTTTTTAACATGAAGCAATGGAGGTTGCCTGATGAGCCTTGAGGTTTTAAAGCAAGCTCAACAAGTGGTAACGGGGACAAAGCAGACGCTTAAAGCCGTAAACAACGGCCAGGCACAAGTTGTGTATGTGGCACGCGATGCTGAGGAACGGGTCGTGCAGCCCCTTTTAAGTGCCTGCAGCGCTCACAATGTGCCTGTTGTCTATGTCGCATCAATGGCAGAGTTGGGTAAAGCTTGTCAGATTAAGGTGAAGGCAGCTGCTGCCGCCGTTCTTCACACAGATTAATTATTTCCCATCCACTCCGTACGGAGTGGATGGGGTTAACACTTGTAGCTTTAAGGAAGGAGGTGGAGTGGAATGCCGACTCTGAACCAATTGGTACGTAAGGGAAGAGAGATAGTTGTGAAAAAATCAACTGCGCCTGCCCTGGAAAAGTCTCCACAAAAGCGCGGTGTTTGTACTCGTGTCTCCACAACCACGCCCAAAAAGCCTAACTCAGCGCTGCGTAAAATCGCTCGTGTACGTTTAACAAACGGGATTGAAGTATCTGCTTATATTCCCGGTATTGGTCATAACTTACAGGAACACTCTGTTGTACTGGTACGTGGCGGTCGTGTGAAGGACCTGCCTGGTGTACGTTACCATCTCGTGCGCGGTGCTTTAGATGCCGCCGGAGTAGAAGACCGCCAGCAAGGCCGTTCTAAATACGGTGCAAAACGTAGAAAGAAATAAAATAAAAAACCCCTGTTGAAAGGAGGTTAAAGGTATGTCCCGTAAAGGACCGGCACCGAAAAGGGATGTTATGCCTGATCCTATTTATAATTCTAAATTAGTGACAAAATTTATTAATTCTCTAATGCTTGACGGTAAAAAAGGAGTAGCACAAACGATTTTTTATGATGCTATGGAAATTATCCGTGAAAAAACAGGCAGAGATCCATTGGAAGTTTTTGAGACTGCCGTTAAAAATGTCTCTCCCGTGTTGGAAGTAAAAGCACGGCGTGTCGGTGGTGCTAACTATCAAGTACCGGTTGAAGTTACCGCTCATCGTCGTAATATCCTGGCTTTACGCTGGTTAACAAGATACGCCCGGGAACGTGGTGAAAGGACTATGTCCGCACGTTTAGCTGCTGAACTGCTTGATGCTGTCAACAATACGGGTGGCGCTTTTAAGAAGAAAGAAGATACTCATCGTATGGCCGAAGCGAACAAAGCTTTTGCCCATTACCGCTGGTAAGACTGTTCCGTTCATTAAGGCGGAGCGTAAGACACCAAGCAACATCACCCCAAGAAAGGAGGGGACCAAATGCCAAGAACAACTTCCCTGGATAGGATCAGAAACATAGGAATCATGGCACATATTGATGCCGGTAAAACGACAACTACAGAACGAATCCTGTTTTACACAGGGCGTGTTCACAAGCTGGGTGAAACGCATGACGGGGCTGCAACCATGGACTGGATGGTTCAGGAGCAGGAACGCGGCATTACCATTACTTCTGCTGCTACTACTGCTTTTTGGCGTGATCATGTCATTAATATTATTGATACACCCGGGCACGTTGATTTCACCGTTGAAGTCGAGCGCAGTCTGCGTGTGCTTGACGGCGCCGTAGGTGTTTTTTGTGCCAAAGGTGGTGTTGAACCCCAGTCCGAAACGGTCTGGCGTCAGGCGGATAAGTACCATGTACCGCGTATTGCTTATGTCAATAAGATGGACATTACAGGTGCAAACTTTTTTAATGTCTTAGAGTCGATGAAAGAGCGGCTGAATGCGAATGTGGTCCCCATCCAGCTCCCAATCGGTGTGGAAGATCAATTTTGTGGTGTTGTGGATCTCATTCGTATGAAATCCATTATCTATACTGATGACCTGGGGACGCAAAGTGACGAGACGGAAATTCCGGCTGAGATGCTCGAACTGGCCCAGGAATACCGGGAAAAAATGCTGGAAGCTGCTGCTGAATTTGACGAGGATCTGATGATGAGCTATTTAGAGGGCGAGGAAATCAGTGAAGAAGAGATCCGGGCTGCCCTGCGGAAAGGAACTTGTGCCGTGCAGCTGGTTCCTGTGCTCTGCGGTTCTTCGTACAAAAATAAAGGTGTGCAGCCATTACTGGATGCAGTGATTTATTACCTGCCCTCACCTTTGGATGTACCGCCGGTACAGGGATTAAGCCTGGACACGGAAGCAGAAGTTGTGCGTGAGGCCAGTGACGAAGCGCCCTTTGCAGCCTTAGCCTTCAAAATTATGGCCGATCCTTATGTAGGTAAACTTACTTTCGCCCGTGTCTATTCCGGTTTGCTGGAAAGCGGTTCCTACATCTACAACTCTTCTAAAGGTAAACGGGAACGGGTCGGACGCATCCTGCGCATGCATGCCAATCACCGTGAGGAGATTAAAGAAATCAGAGCCGGTGACATCGTGGCCATGGTGGGGCTGAAAAACACCACAACCGGTGACACGCTCTGCGCTGAACAGGCTCCCATAATCCTGGAGAACATTACCTTCCCGGAACCGGTTATCGATGTGGCCATTGAACCTAAGACGAAAGCAGACCAGGAGAAAATGTCTCTTTCCCTGGCTAAATTGTCGGAAGAGGATCCCACCTTTAGATCCAGAACCGATGAAGAAACAGGGCAGACGATCATTTCCGGCATGGGTGAGCTGCATCTGGAGATTATTGTTGACCGGCTGCTGCGCGAGTTCAAAGTCGGCGCAAATGTCGGTAAGCCTCAGGTAGCTTACAAAGAAACTATTCGTACACCCGTCCGTGTGGAAGGAAAATTTGTACGACAATCGGGAGGCCGCGGCCAATACGGTCACTGCTGGTTGGAACTGGAGCCGCTGGAACCTGGTCAGGGCTATCGTTTTGAGAACAAGATAGTCGGTGGTGTCATCCCCAGAGAATATATCCCGGCCATCGATGCCGGCTGCCAGGAAGCCATGAATACAGGTGTGTTGGCAGGTTACCCGGTAATTGACGTAAAGGTTGCCGTGGTTGACGGATCCTACCATGATGTTGACTCTTCCGAATTGGCCTTTAAAGTTGCCGGTTCCATGGCCTTTAGATCAGGTGTCCTGAAAGCTAACCCGGTGCTGCTGGAACCGGTGATGAGTGTGGAAATAACGGTACCTGAGGAATATATGGGAGATGTTATGGGTGATGTCAACAGTCGACGCGGTCGTATTGAGGGCATGGAGCCCCGGTCGGGCGTACAGGTAATTCGCGCTAAAATCCCGCTGTCAGAAATGTTCGGTTATGCCACAGATTTACGTTCCCGCACCCAAGGTCGCGGTACCTACTCCATGGAGTTTTCCCACTACGAGGAAGTACCCAAGAACCTGGCTGCTGAAATAATAGAAAAGCATAAATGATAATCATTGCTGAACTAAAGGAGGTTCACCTTAAAATGGCAAAACAAAAGTTTGAAAGGACTAAGCCCCACGTTAATATCGGTACTATTGGTCACGTTGACCATGGTAAAACTACGCTGACGGCAGCTATTACATCCTGTCTTTCTGCGGCCGGTTTAGCACAAAAACAGGCCTTTGATCAAATCGATAAGGCTCCGGAAGAAAGAGAGCGCG
>JAAYKP010000085.1 GCA_012522335.1 Bacillota bacterium | reverse complement strand
CCGCAATGGTGATGCCGGTATAAATTGATGCTTCCCGGGCGGCCACCGGCATATCGGAAGTGTTGGCAATTAAGACGGTCCGCTTCATCAGCGGCTCGCCGCTCTTGGGGTCTTTTAATTCCGGGAATTCATTAAGCACGTCAGTCATTTCGTTACCGCGCTCACCGCAGCCGACGTAGACCACAATCTCAGCGTCGGCCCATTTAGCCAGCTGGTGCTGGGTAACTGTTTTACCGGAACCAAAGGGTCCGGGAATGGCCGCGGTGCCCCCTTTGGCTACGGGGAAGAACATGTCAATAACCCTTTGACCGGTAATCAGCGGTTCTGTGGGAGAAAGCTTTTCCGCATAGGGGCGGCCTTTACGGACAGGCCATTTCTGCAGCATGGAAACCTCCACGGTACGGCCGTCCTGCTCTACTTTGGCAATGGTGTCAGCCACAGTGGCTTCTCCTTCATGCAGGAAGGTTAAAGTGCCCGAGACACCGGGGGGAACCATAATGCGATGTTCCACCAGCGTCGTTTCCTGTACTGTACCCAGGATATCACCGGGCTCTACCGTCTGCCCCACAGCGGCAGTAGGTACAAAATGCCATTTTTTCTCCCGGTCCAGGGCATTTGCTTCAACTCCCCGGGCCAGACGCGCTCCTACCTGCTGATAAATGACGTTCAAGGGACGCTGAATCCCGTCATAAATTGATTCAATCAGACCGGGTCCCAATTCTACACTTAAGGCATCACCGGTAGTATAAACCGGTGCGCCGGGCCCCAGACCGCCTGTTTCTTCATAGACCTGGATGGAAGCACGGTCGCCCCGTACTTCAATAATTTCACCAATCAGGCGCTCGTCGCTCACACGGACAACATCATACATATTGGCGCCTTGCATATTTTCGGCTACGACAAGTGGGCCGGATACTTTGATCACCCTACCCACATTTCCTGTGTTGGTCAAAGCTAACTACCCTCTTTCCCAAATAAAATATCAGCGCCAATGGCTTTTTCTGCATTCTTTTTAATCATGGCCATCCCTAAGCCTAAACTGCCTTTATTGTTAGGGATCAGCACTACCGCGGGCAGCATTCTTTTCTGCAGTGCTTCAACCTGCGCTTGGACACGCTCAGCCACGGCTTCTGTAATGCAGACAACTGCAATGTTTTCTTTGGCGATCTCATGCAGGGCACGGACCGCCTCCTCATCGCTAGTAACCGGGTAGGTGGTAACACCTAGCGCTTTAAAACCTAAAATGGAATCTCTGTCTCCAACAACGGCGACCTTATACATAGACATCACGCAGCCTTTCTCTGATCGCGCCTACAGGCAGCTGGTTAATTTTCCCTACCATGATAATGCGAATCATTTTTAGTTCGTTTTCCTTGGCCAACAGATAGGCTGCAACAGGTTCAGGACCCATAATATAATGTTTGGCTTCTTTAATGAAATTGAGCATAAAATCATCGGCCAGCTTTTCGTAGCGGGTTAAGGTCTCCGTCTGCTGGTAATTTAAAACACCTTCGCTAACTACTTCAGCATAGCGCGTCTCAGAGAGCCGTTCCACCAACTCTTCCAGCGGTGCTTCCAGGGAAAGGAGTTCAACTAAATCCAGCTCACCCGGCGGCAGCAGGGCAGTGGCCAAAAACTGCGGCGAACGCTGGAGACGCTTAACGCGCAGAAAGGTTTTAATATTGGTCAGATCTCTCAGATAGGCAAAATAGTTCTCGATAAAGGGCGAATGAAAGCGTTTAGCTTCAGCGGCCAGATCTTCGTAGAGAGCCTGATCCAGCCATAAATCTACCAGCTGCGGGTCAAACTGCGCCATCACTTTTTCCGCTGCCTCAGCCATCCGCGGCGGCAGTTGGCTGAAGTCTCCGGCAGTCACCGCTACAACCAGCTCTTCCGGGGGAATGGTGCCCAGCTCAGCTTCTAATAACTCATCACGCTTTTCCTTTAAATGATGCGCTTTAAGCAACACCTTGAGGTTGTGATAATCAAACTGCAGCGCAAATAAGTTGATGAGGTCAGGCTTGGGCAGCATCTCCCGCAGTTCCTGGTAGACGCGGCGCCGCTCTGCGGTTAAGATTTGCTCATAATCGTTGGCACTGCCCACATCTGCCAGGTGTGCCGCATATTCAGTTTCCCCGAGCACCTTTAAAGCTTCTGCGGCATCAGGTGCTTCGGCCATGCGGTCAATTTTTCCTGTATCTAATAATCGTGTTTCCATGGACCGGATCCGGCCCACAGCATAAATGTACTCGTTATGTGACACGCTCCCAGCCTCCTTTGCACGGGAGGTTAGCAAAATCTAACCTCTTCAAATTAAGCATCAGCAAATAATACGGCCGCCACTTCCGGCTCTAACTGGTCGCGCTGCATACGCAGCAGCGCCCCGAAAGAACTGTTCATTTCCACATTACCGGCACTTAAGACAAAGCCGCCCTGCAGCGCGCGTGTTTCGGCGGCCAGCTTCAGCTGGCCCTGTTTGCCCTGTTCAGTGAGGGCCTGGTTAACACGGGCGAGAAAGTCTGCGGAAAAATGCGCTTTATCTGCCGGCGAAATGATAATTTCTTCCGTGCCGGTAACGGCAGTGGCAAGGAGCATCTTGAAAAGCAGCTCTTGATAAGCTTCAGGTTCCAGATTTTGCAGTCGTGTGATAGCCTGCTGAAAAGTATCTTCAATTAATGCTTCTTTGGCCGCTAAAATATCTTTGCGGGCTTCCAGTTCAGCAATTGTTTGGTCACGACGCTGCAGTTCGGCAACCTTTTTTTCTGTATCTTCCTCAATCTTTTGTTTTTTAGCAGCAGCTTCAGCTTCAGCTTTGGCCATAATGGCGGCCGCTTTTTCGCGTGCACCGGCCAACAGCGCTTCTGCTTCGCTGTTTGCATCTGCCAGTATTCTCTCAATTAGTTTCTCGGCTCCTGACATCAGGTCGCCCTCCTTAAACCTGGATCCCAAATAACATTAAGATGGACATAAGTAGGGCTAACACAGCGTAGGTTTCTACCATGACCGCAAAGATAATGGCTTTACCGGACTCTTCCGGTCGCTTGGCAACTAAATGAACACCACTGATGGCTGTTTTACCTTGCGCAAAAGCAGAAACCATTCCGCCAATGGCGATGGGCAGTCCGGCAAAGAAGAATGCTAAACCTTGCTCCAGTGATAAAGCAGCAGGGGCTCCTCCGATCAGACCTGTACGCTGCAGGATAAGGAAGCCTACCAGCAAACCGTAAATCCCCTGTGTACCGGGTAACGCCTGCAGGATCAGGACGGAACCGAACTTATCCGGATCTTCTGAAACAACGCCGGCAGCCGCCTGCCCCACTCTTCCCACACTGATGGCTGAGCCGATACCGGCCAACAATACAGCAAGTGCAGCACCGAAAATCGCCAAAAGTATACCTGTTCCCATACCTAGCATAATGATTTGTCCTCCTTTGTGACAGGTGGGTTCTTTGCACCACCTGTGTGTGCAGTGTTTTTTTATATTTTTACTTTTCTTATTTAGGTCACACTATTTTTCCTGAGCGCCTTCGCCCAAAATTTCAATGTGGCTGGTATTATAACGGAAGGGTCTAAAAATACGTCCGCCACCTTCATAGAAACGGTTATAGAATTCAATATACTGCAGGCGGGCGGAATGAATGAAAGACCCTAAAGCATTAATGGCCAAGTTAAAGGTATGGCCGCCAACCAGCAATACTGCCATGGCCACATAACCAATGGGATGTCCGGACAGCAGATCCGCCATGGTATTCACCGTTAAACTGACCACCCCGGTAGCAAGACCTAGGGCCAGCAGGCGTGAATATGAGAGCAGATCACTAAAATAGCCGGTAATATCATAAAGGGAAAGCACCCCGGAAAAAATCTTTTTCAGCAGTGTCGGTTGTGAACGTCCTTGCGTTAAAATTAAACCAACCGTACTGACCAGGGCCATATTTTTACCAATTGCTGCCGTGCTGGGCAGAGCCAGCAGCAATAAGCCGATAATGAGCCCATACCATAGTCCCACATCAGCCAGGGCGTCAAAAATTTTACCTTCGCGTACCAGGCTGATGCACTTCACAGCCATCCCCCAGAAAATATGCAGGATACCCAGCGCCAAGGAGTAAACCAGTAAGCGCATCGGGTCACTCAGGGCGTCAAACAATAAGGGAGCGCCAAAGAGGGGATAGCCAAACCAACCGCCAATGAGCCAGCCGCAGACGACAGTGGAAAAACCACAGGCAACAAGGATCTTCAACAGGTTGCGCATTGATTCGCCTTTGACCTTCCGCAGGCCCAGCAGACCCAGCAGCATCAGAATTACACCATAACCGGCATCTGTCAGACAGAGACCAAAGAAGATAACAAAGAACGGTGTAAAGGGAGCTGTAGGGTCAACACTGCGAGGATTGGGAGCGCCATAAAGTTTAGTCACAAACTCGTAGGGAGCAAAGAAAGGTTTATTCTCAAACTGCACCGGGAAGTCTTCATCTTCATAGGGCTCCCGCACTGAAATTTGAATGGAGTCATTTAAGGCGGAAACTTTTTGACGCAGCCCTTCGACCTCAGCCGTCGGTACCCAGCCTTCCAGCAGGAACGTACTCTCAGTCCGGGCCAGCAGCTCTACCGACTGCTTTTGATCCCTTTGTACGCTTAAGTAATCGTAATAATAGAGGAGCACTTCACGAAACTGAACCTGCTCGGCAATTCTAGCCAGGGCTTCTTCCTGCGCCGTCTGCACGTCTAAGAGTTCCTGCTCCAGTTTAGCTAAATTTTCTGCCGCCGTTCCCGTCAGCGCAGGGAGAAGATGACGATTAAAATCAAACTGTTTAATCACATCCTGCACTGCTTCTTCATCTGCAGTATAAGCAGCCAGTAAAATAAATGATTCACCCCGCTGGCTGTCTATTAACTCCAGATAGTAAGCCGCTCCTGACGCCGCCAGCTCTGCTTCCAGTCCGGCAAGCTGCGCGGCAGGAACAGCAGCTAACTGCAGACGAACTGTTTTGCTGTCTTTTAAATCCTCCAAGGGCAGAGTTAATTTCTGCCATGGCTGCAGCTGTTTTCGTAAATTTTGCAGGCGTGTTTCTTCGTTGCGCAAAGCCAGCAGCTGTTCATCGATTGCTTTGAAAGTTTGATAAACTTTACTGCTGATCTCTGCCCATGTGGGAACATTCTCTTCAACTTCACTGACAGTCAGTGCCTTTTTTTCTGCCAACAGGTCATCCAGCAGCCCTTTATTGACACGATGATAACGATTAAGGAAATCTAAATTAAAACGAACTTCGGCCATGCTTTTTTCCACAGCCTGCATGGCTTCCTGCTCTTGATCCTGTTCCAGAAAGTCAGCCAAGGGTTCCTCAGCCGCCAGCTGCTCGGTGAGGTCGCTGATTTCCAGTACGCCGGACTGCTGCAGGAGATCGAGAATTCTTTCCTTGTCGGTCTGGTGGGCAAGCAGGGTGACCTTACTCATTTTAGCTATACCCATAGCTTTTCACGATCCTCTCCATGACCATTGTTATTGCCGCCTCCTGTTTCGCAAGGGCTGCAGCCCGCAGCTGCTCAATTTCTGCGGCTGTGCGCTCACGGATGGGTGCGACCAGACCTTCCCGTTCTTCCTCCAATGCAGCCAAACGCCGGCGGCCTGCTGCTTCTGCTGCCGCTACAGCCTGCTCTACTGTTTCTACTGCTGCCAATTCTGCTTCTCTGACGATACGGCGGGCCTCCGCCTGCGCTTCAGCTTTGATGGTGGCTGCTTTTTCCTCGGCGGCCCGTATATCTTTGATCACATCCCCTAGCAAATAATTTCACCTCCCTTTGCAACATTTTTGCACCAATCAGCTACATCTAACGTTTTATGTACAGCGTAAAACGCTTATTTTTTCCAGAGAAGGCGTCGGACCTGCCGCCAGCCGCTGACAAGACCCAAGAGGATGCCGGCCGCCAGGTAAAGGCCGGGCTGACCACAGCGCTCCCCCAGGAAGCGGCCCAGATAGACACCGCCCAGCAGGGAGAGGGCTATACTTAAGGCCAGCTCAATCACCACCCGGATGGCAGCAAAATCCTCCCGTTTCACCTTACCACCTGATTTCCTGCCGGAAGTAAACCCGGCATTGTTATGTTTAAAGTTCCCGCACCTTTACGTGTATATACAGCGAGGAAGCTGCACCAAAATCTTCTTGTAAATTCTATTTTTTCACTTCGACGTTTTTGCCAACATTCCTTTATTTAGGTTAATAGTCGGAATCGTTCCTTTTGTGAAATAATTCTCAAATATTGCGGAGACCGGGGTCCGGTCTCCGCAGTAAATTTACCTGCTTTTTTTATAGTCCAGATAGCGGACGGTAATGCCGGCTTCCGCTAACAAGTCGGCAGACATTTTGTCCGGGTAGCTGTCAGTAATAACTACTTCCCTGATCCTGGCGTTAATCAGCATTTTTGCACAAACTACACAGGGATGGGTTGTGCAGTAGAGGGTGGCACCGGCAATGGGCACCCCGTAGAGGGCGGCCTGGAGGATAGCATTTTGTTCCGCGTGCAGGCCGCGGCACAGTTCATGCCGCTGACCGGAAGGTACCTGCTGCAGTTCACGCAGGCAGCCTACTTCCTCACAATGGGCCAGACCGCTGGGCGCGCCGTTATAGCCGGTCGTTAAGATTCTTTTCTCTTTGATGAGCACTGCCCCCACGGCACGCCGCAAACAGGTGGAGCGGGTAGCTACCATGTGGGCGATTTCCATGAAATAATCATCCCAAGCCGGACGCACAGTTCTTCCCTCCCTGTTTAAAATGTACCGTACAGGCGGTCACCTGCGTCGCCTAAACCGGGGAGGATATAACCTTTATCGTTAAGCCTTTCGTCCAGGGCCGCAATAAAGATCTTGACGTCAGGATGTTCCTTTTCTAAATAGGCTACGCCTTCCGGAGCAGCAATGATAGAAAATAATGTCAGATTGGTGGCACCGTTGTCTTTCAGAATCCGGCAGGTTTCGCCGGCCGAACCACCGGTAGCCAGCATGGGATCCAGGACCCAGACTGCCCGGTCAGCCAGCGGCGGCAGTTTTACTAAATAACGCACCGGTTCTAAAGTATCATGATCCCGCGCCAAACCGACGTGTCCCACCGGGGCATTAGGCAGCAGCTTCAACAACGGCTCGGCCATGGCCAGACCGGCACGTAAAATAGGCACTAAGACAGGGGCCGGACCGGCAAGGACGCGGCAGTTAGTTTTGGCCAGGGGAGTTTCTACTTCCTTGGTGGTACAGGGCAGCGACTTACCGACTTCATACAGCATTAAGACAGTTACTTCCTCCACTAACTGCCGGAACAAAGCAACATGGGTGCTGCGGTCGCGCAATCTGGCTACCTTATCATCAATCAACGGATGGTCAAAAATAAATGTTTGTTTGTTAACCATAAATGGGGAAAGACGCACAAAGCTCCTGCACACTGCGACGAACCCGCGCCTTAACCTGCTCATCTCCTTTATGATGTAATATGGCTGAAATTAATTTAGCAATCAGTTCCATTTCCGCTTCCTTCATGCCGCGCGTCGTAACAGCGGGGGTACCGAGGCGGATCCCGCTGGTAACATTGGCACTGGCCGGATCAAAGGGTATAGAATTTTTATTGACGGTAATGCCTACTTCGCCCAACAGCTCCTCTGCCTCCTGGCCGTTGAGACCTTTGGAGCGCAGATCCAGCAGCATCAAATGGTTATCCGTACCGCCGGAAACCAGGTCAAAACCTTCCGCCAGCAGGGTCTCGGCCATAACTTTGGCATTGGTCACGATCTGCTGCGCATAGGCGGCAAATTCCGGCTGCTGTGCTTCCTTCAGACTGACAGCCTTGGCGGCAATGACATGCATCAGCGGGCCGCCCTGCAGGCCGGGAAAAACTGCTTTATCAATGGCCGCGGCAAATTCCTGCCGGCACATAATCAGACCGCCGCGCGGCCCCCGCAAAGTTTTATGTGTCGTAGAAGTAACAAATTCCGCCAGCGGAACCGGCGAAGGATGAACGCCGGCAGCCACCAGTCCCGCAATATGGGCCATATCCACCATCAGGTAAGCGCCGACAGCGTCGGCAATGCGGCGGAAAGCAGCAAAGTCTATCAGGCGGGGATAAGCACTGGCCCCGGCCACAATCAGGCGCGGCCGATGTTTTTTCGCCAAGTCTTCCACCTGATTATAGTCAATGAGCGCGGTGCCGCGCTCCACACCGTAGGAAACGGCCTTAAAGTATTGACCCGACAGACTGACGGGGGCACCATGGGTCAAATGACCGCCGTGGGCCAGATTCATGCCGAGAATAGTATCGCCTGCCTTTAGTATGCCTAAATAGACGGCTAAATTGGCACTGGCACCGGAATGAGGCTGCACATTGGCATGCTCGGCACCAAAAAGTTCCTGGGTGCGCCGGCGGGCGATATCTTCCACCTCATCTACATGCTCACAACCGCCATAGTAGCGGCGGCCGGGATAGCCTTCGGCATATTTGTTTGTCAGAACCGAACCCTGAGCTTCCAGGACGGCCTGACTAACATAGTTTTCCGAAGCAATTAACTCCAGGTGATCCTGCTGGCGCCGCTTTTCGTGGGCAATGGCCCGGGCTACATCTGCATCAACTAATTGTAGTCTCGCCATCTGCTCCTCCTTCTTACTGCCCGGGCTAACCCTGAACGCAGTACTTCCTCTCAATTGCTTTAATCTTGTCCACCCGGCAGGCATGACGGCCGCCGGCATAACTGCCCTGTAAAAAGGCAGCCACAATTTCCAGGGCCAGCCCCGGTCCGAGCACCCGCTGACCTAAAGTCAGCACATTGGCATCATTATGTTCCCGGGCCATACGCGCCGAAAAAGTATCATGACAGTGGGCTGCCCGAATGCCGGGCACTTTATTGGCGACAATACTGACACCGATGCCGGTGCCGCAGCAGATAATGCCTAAATCTGCTGTGCCGCCGGCTACTGCTTCTGCCACCTGGAGGGCAAAATCGGGATAATCTACAGATGCTTCCGACATGGTGCCATAATCATGGCTGTCGTAACCCTGCTCCGCCAAGTAAACTTTGATCTGCTCTTTTAAACGGAATCCACCATGATCACTGGCAATGGCAATTTTCATAGATAACCTCCTTGACCGGTTTTACTTGTCCTCATTTTCCTCCCGCACTGCTGCCGCTGCCGCCAGTTTCTGTACAATCGGCTGCAGCAGAGCTTTTAATTCCTGTGCCGTCTCCAGGTAGTCGGCTGCCGTACCGCCGAAAGGATCCTGCACATCACCTGAGGAGCCGCTAAACTCCCGTATGGTATAAACTTTTTCCCGCAGCTGCGGCAGCTGCCGCAGGATACTGTCTTTATGGGCCTCAGTCATGACCAGAATCAGGTCGGCCTGGGCCGCCAGCGCCGCCGTCAAAGGCTGGGACTGGTGTGCCGACAAATCAAGCTGCAGCACCTGGGCAGCCGTTAAAGCGTGCCGGCTGGCGGACATGCCCCGGAAAGCCGCCAGACCGGCGGAAGCAACCTGCCAGTTGGTTAAACCGGCCTCAGCTAACAAGGACTGGGCAATTACCTGCGCCAGCGGACTGCGGCAGGTGTTGCCTGTACAAACGAAAAGCAGCAGTTTCCGCTCTTTATCGATTGCTCTCACCCCACTTCAATCACACGGTGGCCGGCCGCTTTTTCCAAGCGATTCATTAAGGCCAGTCCCACCCCGTCTGTACTATATCCTTCCGCCAGGATGACGTCAACCTGACGGGCATCAAACTCACGCAGGGCGGCAAAGAGCCGCGCCGCTATCTCCGCCGGGCGCCGGCGGCTGCCCAGGCTGATAATGTCAGTGCCCTGCAGGGCGGCGGCACTTTCCGCAGAAACCAGCAGGCCGACCCGTTTACCCTGCTGCTGCCATTCCTGCTGCAGCTGCTGCAGCTTGGCCAACTGCCGCTCCGGCTCACCCCTGAGCAAATAGAGCGGTGCCCGGGGCGCATAATGGGTATATTTTAAGCCGGGTGAAGGAGGCGCTGCCGGCGAGGACTGCACCCAGTGGGCCAGCTCACACTCCCGCTGCAGCACCTGACTGATCTG
The DNA here is from genome assembly GCA_012522335.1 of Bacillota bacterium. Classification (GTDB taxonomy): domain Bacteria; phylum Bacillota; class Dethiobacteria; order Dethiobacterales; family Dethiobacteraceae; genus UBA9865. The sequence continues at coordinate 23,457 of JAAYKP010000085.1, read as the reverse complement.
CTCTGGGGTAATACCGCCGGGGCGCAGGATGCGCGGGATACCGCCGCGCAGATCAAGCACCGTTGACTCCACGCCTACCGGGCAGGGGCCACCGTCAAGCACAGCCTCAATGCGTCCTGCCAGATCCTCCAGCACATGGTCTGCTGTGGTGGGACTGGGACGTCCCGAAGTATTGGCACTGGGACCGGCCACCGGCAGTGCCGCTGCCCGCAGTAAGGCTAAAGCTGTCGGGTGAGCCGGCAGGCGGATGGCCACACTGTCCAGGCCGCCTGTGGTCTCCGGCGGCACGTGGGGCTGTTTCGGCAATACTAAAGTCAAGGGACCCGGCCAAAAATGCTCTGCCAGCAGCCAGGCGGCGGCCGGAATCTCGGCTGCCAGCTCCCGCATCTGCTCCGCCTCATAAATATGCACAATGAGGGGGTTGTCCTGCGGCCGCCCTTTCGCCCGGAAAATCTTGGCCACTGCCTGGGCGTTCAGGGCATCACCACCCAAACCATAAACAGTTTCTGTAGGAAAGGCTACCAGCCCGCCCCGGCGCAGAATTTCTGCGGCGGCGGCAGCCTCACTATGTAAAGTGGCGGGCGTAATGCCATCAAAGAGCAGCGTTCCCTTTATCTTTTTCCTAACCACATTTACCCCTGCTTTCTTCCTGCTGCTGCCGAAAGCCTCAACAAACTCATTAAGGTATGCAAATAAACATATTCCTTCGACAGGATTGACGATAATTCCTTTAAATCGTACACTTAAAAATATCTTTCCCCAAATATTCCGACACCCTGCCGCTATTATCATTTTCGCCAACTTGTGATAGATTATTTAAAAGCGACAAAAGGAGGCCGCCAAGAGATGGATAAAAAGCATTTACATAATTTATTAAGCGCTGTGCGCAGCGGCAGCGTCAGTGTGGCTGAAGCGGTGCGCCGCCTGCAGCACCTGGACTATGAAGATTTAGGCTTTGCCAAGGTAGATCACCACCGAGCCCTGCGGCAGGGATTTCCGGAAGTCATTTTTTGCCCCGGTAAGACGACAGAACAGATTGTCAGCATTGCCGAGCGCCTGGCGCAAAATGAGACTACCGTTTTCGCCACCCGTGCCTCAGCCGAAGTTTTTGCCGCCTTACAGGCAGCGCTGCCCCGGGTGGAATATTACGAACTGCCCCGGGCGGTAGTGATTAACCGGGACCACAGCCTGCCCGGCGCAGGACGGGTATTAGTTGTCTCAGCCGGCACGGCTGATCTGGCCGTGGCTGAAGAAGCCGCCTTAACTGCCGAACTGATGGGCAGCCGGGTGGAGCGTTTATACGATGTGGGCGTAGCCGGCGTGCACCGGCTGTTGGCCAACCAGGCCATGCTGCAGGCCGCCAATGTACTGGTGGTGGTGGCCGGCATGGAAGGCGCTTTGGCCAGTGTAGTGGGCGGGCTGGTAGACAAGCCAGTGATTGCCGTACCCACTTCTGTAGGTTATGGGGCCAGCTTCGGCGGTCTGGCCGCGCTGCTGGGCATGCTTAACTCCTGTGCCAGCGGTGTTTCTGTAGTTAATATTGATAACGGCTTTGGCGGCGGCTATACGGCAGCCTTGATTAACCGTCTGGCCGCGGCGAAGGAGGAATAGCCTTGAAAATTCTCTATTTTGACTGTTTTGCCGGCGCCAGCGGCGATATGATCCTGGGGGCCCTGCTGTCCGCAGGCGCCTCCCTGGAAACAATAAAAAAAGAGCTGGCTAAACTGCCCCTCAGCGGTTACGAATTACAGCAAACACAGGTGCTGAAAAAGGGGCTGTCCGCTACCCGGCTGCTGGTAGAAGTTAAGCAGGCTCAGCAGCCGCACCGCTCCTACCGCAGCATTAAGGAGATGCTGATGACAAGCGAGCTGGCAGCACCGGTACGCGATTTAAGCCTGGCGGTTTTTGCCCGTTTAGCGGCAGCAGAGGCCAAAATTCACGGCCGCGCCCCGGAGGAAGTGCATTTTCATGAAGTGGGAGCCGTTGACTCCATCATCGATATTGTGGGGGCGGCGGCGGCCTTAACGGAGCTGAACGCCGACAAAATCTATGCCTCGCCCCTGCATACAGGACGGGGCTTTGTGGACTGTGTCCACGGCAGGCTGCCGGTGCCGGCCCCGGCCACCCTGGAGGTGCTGGCCGGCGCACCGGTTTATGCCGGCGAAATTGAAGGGGAATTGTTAACCCCCACCGGCGCCGCCATTATAGCCACCGTTGCTGAGTTCGGACCGCTGCCCTTAATGACGGTCCGGCAGATCGGCTATGGGGCGGGACAGAAGGATCTGCCCATTGCCAATGTGCTGCGCGTCATTGTCGGTGACAGTGCCGACAGCGGCACCGCCATGCACGAACAAATCACGGTGCTGGAAACAGCCATTGACGATCAGAATCCGGAGTTTTATGGTTATATTATGGAGCGGCTCTTTGCGGCCGGGGCCCTGGATGTTACGTTAACGCCGCTGTACATGAAAAAGAACCGTCCCGGCGTCCTGCTCACCGTCCTGGTGGAGGCGGCACAGGAAGAAGCGGTGACGGCAGTTATCTTTCAGGAAACAACTACTTTAGGACTGCGGCGCAGTAAGGCTGATAAGCTGCGGCTGGCCAGACGGCTGCAGACCGTTGACACACCCTACGGCAGCGTACGCATCAAAATAGCAGAACAAAACGGACAGGTCTGTAATGCGGCACCGGAATTTGCCGACTGTGCCGCTTTAGCCCGGCAGCAGCAGGTACCCCTGAAGGAAGTTTATCAGGCTGCCCTGCAGGCCTTCCGTTCACTACAGCAGCCATAAACTACAGGAAAGAGGGCGCTTACAGCGCCCTCTTCATCTTAATCTATTTGCTGTCCGCCTCCACAGTACTGCTCGCGGCCGGTTTTTCCCCCAGCTTACGCAAGAGACCCGCGGAGATTGCCGTCAGCGGCACGGCGGAAATAATACCGATACTGCCCGCCAGAGCACGCACCACTTCCGTCGCCACCAGGTCTGAATTGATGATGGAAATATAGGGGGTATCGTAGCCCATAAACAGGAGCAGCAGGGGGACAGAGGAGCCGATATAAGCTAAAATCAGGGTATTGGCCATGGTGCCCATGACATCCCGCCCCACATTAAGGCCGGATTTAATCTGCTCCTTAATGGTAATCTCCGGGTTGACGGCATAAACTTCATAGGAAGCGGAAGCTATGGACATGGCAACGTCCATCACCGCGCCCAAGGCCCCAACAATAATCCCGGCAAAGAGCAGGCCGCGCACATCAATGGCGCCGCCTTCCATAAACATTAACAGCTGGGCGTCTTCACTGGAAAAACCGGTTAAACCGGCGGCATTACCGATAACAAGGGCCAGCAGACCGGCTACCAGGACACCGCCAATGGTGCCGATGGCGGCGGCAAAAGTCTTCCTGTGCAGACCACCGATAAAGACAATGGTAATTAAGGTTACGGCGCTGGCCACCAGCACCGTGGCCGGAATGGGGGCATACCCCTGCAGCAGCATAGGCAGGAGCAGCCGGAAAACTGCCAGCACCGTGATGCCCAGGGTTACAATGGTAATGACACCTTTGCGGCCGCCAATGAGCAGGATCAGCAGGATAAAAAGGCCGGCAAGCAGATATATATATTGATCACGCAGGCGGTCCTGCAGATAGACGGTACGCAGCCGGCCGCTGTCATCTACTTCACCCCAGAGCAGTACTTCACTGCCTTCCTCCAGCTTGATATCAAAGTAAGGGTGACCCATGAGGGCGTTGAGTAAAGTATGAGTCTCACCCTGATATTCACCGGAAGTAATCTCCACTTCCGCCACCTGCTCCAGCTGTACATAATCTTTAACCTCTTCCGCCGGTTCCAGATTCTCCACCGAGATAACACGTGCGCGCATCATCACCGTGCTGTTTCCTTCACCGGCTGCGGGCGCATTGGCTGCCTTCACCGGCACTGCCGCTATTATCAGGAATAAAAAAAGGGCCAGCAGCAAAGAGCCCTTTACTTTACTTTTTAACATCTGTGTTCCTCCACATGTTTGATTTGTGCCCTCTTGTACCGGCACAACTTTAAAATTCCCCTAACACTATCTGGGCAAAGTTGGTGGTATGGTCGGCAATCCGCTCCAGATTACTGATCACATCAAGAAAAATGATGCCGCTGGGCGGGAAACAAATCTGGTCGTTGATGCGGTTAATATGGGCCTTACGTAAAATACGTTCCGTATTATCGACTTCATCTTCACGGTCAACCACCTGCCCGGCCAAGACGTAATCATGCTTCTCAAAAGCTTCAACTGCCAAACCCAGCATCTCATCGACCATGACCGCCATCTCCTGCAGCTGTATTACGGCCTGTGCAGACAGCGGCAGGCGATTTTCGATTTTATCTTCCGCCAAACGGGTAATATTTTCCGCATGGTCACCGATTCTTTCCAGATCGTTGACGGCATGCATCAGCGCCGAGATTTCATTGGACTGCTTTTTGGTTAAGGAATGCTGCGTTAAATCTGCCAGATAAAGTGTAATCTCTTGTTCCAGGCTGTCCAGCAGCTCTTCTTTCTGCAGCACCTGCTGAATCAGTTTGGCATCGTCACCGGTAAAAACCTTGACAGCTTCATTAACCATTTCCCGGGCCAGCCTGGCCATGCGCAGCAGCTCCTGCCGCACACCGCCAATGGCCACATCGGGCGTCAGCAGCATCCGCTTGTCCAAATATTTCGGTCCTGCTTCCAGAGTTATGTCATCTCCCGGCACCAGGCGGGTAATTAAGTCAACATACTGCTTGGTAAAGGGTAAAAAGAGCAGTGTGTTGGCCACATTAAATATAGTATGGGCATTGGCCGTCTGCCGGGTAATACCGCTGGCGGTAGCCGTAATCAGGCTGATAAAAGGATTAAAGAAAATTAAAGCAATAACCACGCCGGCCACATTAAACAGTAAATGGGCTACGGCAACGCGCCGGGCCGAAAGGGAAGTGCCGATACTGGCAATCATCGCCGTCACACAGGTGCCGATATTAGAGCCCAGAATAATGGCTATGGCTGCCGGCAGGGTAATAATCTCCTGTAAGGTCATGGCAATAACTAAAGCCAAAGTAGCACCGCTGGCCTGAATCATGCCTGTAAAGGCGGCGCCAATCAGTACGCCCAGCAGCGGTTTGTCCCCAAAGGTAGCAATCATATTGATAAAAAAAGGCAGTTCACGGGCCGGCTCCATGGCTGCCGACATGGTGCTCATGCCGAGAAACAAAACACCAAAACCTAAAACAGCCTGCCCTAAATAACGATAAGTGCGCCGTCGGCCAAAAAAATTTAAGACAGCCCCGAGGCCAATGGCCGGGTAGATTAAGGCTTTCACATCAAAAGCCAGCAATTGGCCGGTAAAGGTCGTCCCGATATTAGCCCCAAAAATAATTCCTGCAGTTTGATAAAGGGTCATCAAACCGGCGTTAACAAAACCAACCAACATCACGGTGGTCGTGCTGCTGCTCTGCACCAGCACTGTGGCCACAATCCCTGTAAAAACAGCAATAATGGGTTTGGCAGTAAGCAGTTCCAGGATTTTGCGCATCCGGTCCCCGGCAGCCTTCTGCATACCGGAGGCCATTAACTGCATACCGTACAGGAAAAGCCCCAGCCCCCCAATCAGCTGCATAAATATACTAACGACCATGCATCCTCCCCGCGTAACGGCGTCACTGCTGACGCCGAATTTGTCTCTTTACAATGGACATTCATTTTAATTATATAAGAAGGATGCTCGTTTTTCAATAAAACTTTGTTTTGCTCACCTGCCGGGGGCGGCGGCGCTTATACTGCCGAAAACTAAATTTTGCTCGTTTTTACCAAACAATTTGTGCCACCATTCTAAGAGACGTGATTTTAGCGGCGGCGGAGTATCTTCAGCGCCATCGGCCACCATCACTACTGCTTCCTGTTCCGGGGCAGTTTTTTTTGCTTCCACAAAACAGAGGGGCGGGAACAAAACACACCACCAGTTCTGCCCGGCACCCTGCCCCAAATAAATTTGTAAAGCTCGGTAGCTGCCGGCCCGATATATCCTGCTGCCGTATAAGCGGGTGGGAAACTGGGCCCGACCCAGCGCAGCGGTAACCTGATAATCAAAACCGGCGGCCCTGACCGTTTCCTGGGCTGCCGCTACCACAGCCGGTAAAACTGCCGCCACCCGTGCTTCTGCCGCCGCCGCGCTGTCTGCTGACTGCAGATGTTCAGCCAAAACAGCCAGCACTGCGTCGCGCACCTGATATTTTACCGCCTGATCGGCAGGAGCATCACTGTTGGCCCGCACATGCAGCCGCAGCAAAGTATCAGCGGCAGACTGGGGAGCGGGGGAAGCAGAAAATAATAAGGGGATGAGCAGCAGAAAGACAAGCCATTTTTTAGCCCGCATGATCGCTGTCCCCTTCCTGTGCCAAATGATGCCGGATGCGCCGCAGTGCCGCTTTTTCAATACGCGAAACCTGGGCCTGGGAAATGCCTATTTCCGCCGCTATTTCCGTTTGCGTCCGCCCTTCAAAGAAGCGTGCCTCCAGAATCTGCCGTTCCCGCTCCGAAAGAATGGATAAAGCCTGCCGCAGCGTAATATCTTCCACCCACAAATCAGCATCACAGCGCTGGTCGCTGACAATATCCATAATATAAACAGGATCCGTGGTATCGGAAAAGACCGGATCATGTAAGGAAACAGGCTCATTAATGGCCTGATAGGCAAAAACTACTTCTTCCGGTGTCACGGCCAGCTCCTGGGCAATTTCCTGAATCGTCGGCTCGCGCAGCAGCTTTCTCGTCAGCTCTTCCCGCACATGCTGGGCTTTTTGCGCCAGCATCTTTAGCGAGCGGCTGACGCGCACCGTATTATTGTCCCGCAGGTGGCGCTTGATCTCACCAATGATCATGGGCACAGCATAAGTGGAAAAGTGGACATTATGCTCCAGGGAAAAATTATCAATGGCCTTCATGAGGCCGATACAGCCGACCTGAAATAAATCGTCCAGATTCTCACCGCGGTTTTTAAAACGCTGCAGCACACTGAGCACTAAACGCAGATTGCCGTTGATTAGTTCCAGCCGGGCAGCTTTTTTCCCCTGCCGCAGCTGCTGAAACAGTTCGCGCATGCGCTCATTGCTCAGCACAGGTAATTGATAAGTATTAACCCCACTAATCTTGACTTTCCTGACCTGCATGGCACTCCCCCCTAACCTTCCTGCCTGTTAGTATTGCCATAATTTTCTTCCCATAAACATCTCAGGCGGAGGAAGTGCCCAATTTTTTCCGTCCGGCTTTTTTTCACGGCTCAGGCAGGACAAAACTGCCGGCTAGCCCCATGTGGCCAGGATGACGCGGGGGATACCGGCCAGATCAGGCAGCTGCCTAACTGCCTGGCAGCCGGCCTGCAGACAAAGCTGCCGCACGGCAGCGGCCTGACCGGCTCCTACCTCCAGGGCCAGCAGGGACGGCGGTGCCGCCAGCAGCGTTAATTCCCGGGTAAGGCGGCGGTAAAAAGCCAGACCGTCCGGGCCGCCGTCCAGAGCCAGAAGAGGCTCATAATCCTTGACTGTGGCGGCCAGCCGGCTGATTTCTGCCGCCGGTATATAGGGGGGGTTGCTGATGACGGCGGTAAACTCCTCGCCGGCTACCGGGGCATAGAGATCACCCTGCAAAAAGCGCAGGCGCGAGGCCACCTGATGACGTCGGGCGTTTTCCCGGGCCACGGCCAAAGCTGCGGCGGAAAGATCGACGGCAGTAACCTGGGCCTGGGGTAAAAAAACGGCCAGGGAAACAGCAATGGCGCCGCTGCCGGTACCCAGATCAAGCAGACACGGCGCCTGTTCCTGCCGCAGCTCCGCCAGCACGGCCTCCACCAGCAGCTCTGTTTCCGGACGGGGAATGAGGACGCTGGGGGTAACGGTAAAAGAGAGCCCCATAAATTCCCGCTCCCCACAGATGTAGGCATACGGTTCACCCTGCAGACGGCGCTGCACCCAGCTGTCGAACAGGGCAGCGGCAGCAGCCGGCAGGACGGCTTCGCCATGGGCATACAGCCAGGCCCTTGACTGCTGCAGAGCGGCACAAAGCAGCGCTTCGGCCTCGCGCCGCGGCTGCTCCAGTTGGGCCTGCCGCAGTTGAAAAGAAGCCCTCTGCAGGGCTTCTCTTACCGTCAGACTCATGCTTCCACCTTCTTCAGCAGTTCAGCCTGTTCATTTGTAATTAAGGCTTCAATCATTTCATCCAGATCACCGTCTAAAAACTGGTCCAACTTATACAGCGTCAGGCCAATGCGGTGATCAGAAACACGACCCTGCGGGAAGTTATAAGTGCGGACTCTTTCACTGCGGTCACCGCTGCCTACCTGGGCTTTTCTGGTTTGCGCCAGTTCGGCCTGCTGTTCTTGCTGGGCCTTTTCATACAGGCGAGCCCGCAGGACGCGCATTGCTTTTTCTTTATTTTTCAGCTGAGATTTTTCATCCTGGCAGGAGACAACAATGCCCGTGGGCAGGTGGGTAATACGTACTGCCGACTGCGTCGTGTTGACACTCTGTCCGCCGGGACCGGAAGAACAAAAGACATCAATGCGTAAATCGTTAGGGTTAATATCCACTTCCACCTCTTCTGCCTCCGGCAGCACAGCCACCGTGGCGGCAGATGTGTGAATGCGGCCTCCCGATTCGGTGGTAGGTACACGCTGTACCCGGTGCACACCGCTTTCAAACTTCAGCCGGCTGTAGGCACCATCACCTTCAATGGCAAAGATGACTTCCTTAAAACCACCGATATCGGTAGCATTAGCATCCATAATTTCTGTTTTCCAACCCTGGCGCTCTGCATAGCGGGTATACATGCGCAGCAGGTCGGCGGCAAATAAAGCTGCCTCTTCACCGCCGGTACCGGCCCGTATTTCCACGATGACGCTTTTTTCATCATTAGGATCACGCGGCAGCAGCAGTATTTTCAGCTGTTCCGTCAGTTCAGCTATTTTTTCCGTATTGGCGGCAATTTCTTCCTTCAGGTAGGCAGTCATCTCTTCATCACTGCTCTCCTGCAGCATTTCTTTTGCTTCCTGCAGCCCGCTGTCAGCTGCTTTAAAGGCACGGAAAGCAGTGACAATTTCCGTCAGGCGCGCATGCTCTTTCGTCAGCCGGCGCCATTCATCCTGGCGGGCAATTACTTCAGGATCGCTGATTTTGCGCTCTAAATCCAGATAATGATCTTCTATTGCTTGCAGTTTCTCAATCATCTTTTACACCTCATGCTCATTGGCAGCGCCCACTACCGCCCGCAGGGCATGCAGCGCTACCGCTAATTGTTGATCATCCGGTTCCCTTGTCGTCAGCCGCTGCAGCCAGAGGCCGGGGGCCGTTAAATAACAAAAGAAACGATACCGCCCTGCCAGCCGGATTAATTCATAGGAAAAACCGGCTACCAAGGGCAGCAGCGCCAGCCGAATGGTCAGCCGCCGGACAATGGAGTCCGGCCAGCCAAACAAGGAAAAGAAAACGATGCTGACTGTCATCACCAACAAGAGGAAGCTGGTGCCGCAGCGGGGGTGCAGCGGCGAATATTTACGGGCGTTGGCCACCGTCAGCTCTTCTCCGGCTTCAAAGCAGGCCACTGCTTTATGTTCCGCGCCATGATACTGAAAAACACGCTGTATATCCGGCAGGCGGGAGACCAGCAGCAGATAAACTAAAAAGATTGTCAGCCGCAGCAGCCCCTCCAGCAGATTTAAAAGCAGAGGAGGGGCGGTAATGAAGCCGGACACAAAACGCATCACCACCGTGGGCAGTAAAAAGAATAAGCCGACAGCAATAAGCAGGGCTGTTCCTACAGTCAGCGTTAACTGCCAGCCCGTTAACTCCTCCTCTTCTTCCACCGCCGCCTGGGCGGCGGAAAGAGTCAGTGCCCGGGTACCGAGCAGCAGCGATTCGATAAAAGCCGCCATGCCGCGCAGCAGGGGCAGTTTAAACAGGGGATATTTTTCGCTAATGGTGGTTATTGTTTCCTCATATAAAGAAAGCTGTTGGTCAGGTTTGCGCACGGCAATGGCAATGCGATTCTGCCGGCGCATCATCACACCTTCAATGACGGCCTGACCACCAACTACAGGGGCAGCAGACATCAGATTCCCCTCATTTCTCCTCAGTTTAAAATGGCCGTACACCTGCAGGGGTGTCAGCGGCAGACTTACAGTCAGCAAAAAAGAGCAGCGTTATCCGCTGCTGTTTTTTTACAAATCAAATTTTCAGGCGCTAACGCAGCCTGTCCGTTATTCCATTCCGTATTTACGTTTAAAACGCTCTACCCGTCCACCGGTGTCCACAAATTTTTGTTTTCCTGTAAAGAAGGGATGGCAGTTAGAGCAAATATCAACTCGCAGGTCCTTTTTGGTCGAACCTGTTGTAAAGCTGTAACCACAGGCACAAGTCACGGTAGTTTGCTGGTAATCGGGATGTATCTTTGCCTTCACGGGGTTCACCTCTTTCCGCTAAAAATCCACGTCTATTATATTAACATAAGGTGCCCGTCTGTGCAAGATTTTTGCCGAAAATATTGTAAGCGCGTGTTAACGTGCCGGCAGATATTTCAGCGGGTTCTGATAGCGGCCGTTTTTCAGCAGTTCGAAATGAACATGGGGGCCTGTGGCATTGCCGGTCTGTCCCACGGCGGCAATTTGCTGTCCGCGGCTTACCTGCTGACCGGCCTGCACATAAAGCTTGGAACAGTGCCCGTACACTGACACCCAGCCGTTTTGATGATCAATTCTCACCATATAGCCATAGCCCTGACGCCAGCCGGCATCGGTCACCCTGCCGGCAGCCACGGCAACTAAGGGGGTTCCCGTCGCAGCGGCTATATCGAGGCCGTAGTGGAATTTACCCCAGCGCGGCCCGTAGCCGGAGGAGATATAGCCCTTAGTCGGCCAGGTAAAAGCAGGTCTGTCCGTCGGTTCAGGAGCCCGGGCAGCCAGCAGGCGGCTGGAGGTCTGGGCAGCGGGTACCACTGCACCGGGAATGGTGATTTCCCGTCCCGGTTCCAGCTTTCTGGCATCAGTAATGTTATTGACGGCTAAGATTTCAGCCATATCAGCCTGGTAGCGCCGCGCCAATTCCCAAATAGTTTCGCCGCGCCGCAGGCGGTGAATCACCGGCGCCACATAATTCTCTGCCACCTCGCCGGTGGCCGCCAGCGTCAGCACCTGTCCTTCATAAACAAAGTTGGGATTGGACAAATTATTAATCTGCGCCAGCAGTTTCACACTGATGCCATATTTTTTGGCAATGGTACTTAAAGTTTCACCGCGTTTAATGGTGTGCTGAAAGGTGGCCGCTTTTTTAGCCGCCAGCCGTTCCCGCACGGCAGTCAGTTCCGTGTGATAAGACGGCCGCAGGCTGCTGTCAGCGGGCAGGGTGGTGGGAGCGTCTGCCACCACCGGCACGGCAGCCAGGCTGCTGCCGGGCAGCAGCAGGAAACACAGGACTGCTGCCAGCAGCTTATATTTTTGTTTCTGCATATTTTTTCACCTCTTTGTTAAGACAGGGCACAGCCGCTCTGCCTGAAAAAGGGAGTGAAAACGCTGTGTCACCACAACGTTTTCCAGGAAAAACACGGTCTACGTAAGTCTTCCCAAATTGTTAAATTTTATACATAATTCGCACAGCAGCGGGCAGAGTCGGGCCTGAACCAGAAAAAAGAGCAAAAAAAAGCACACCGGTCGGTGTGCTTTTAAAGCTTATTATTGCTCCGGGTTAACAATCCCGGGGCTGGCGCGCCACATAATGCGGTTTACGGGAGAGTAAATGAATGGCATCAATATTACGGATGGTACCGGTAATCCCGCGCATCACTAAAGAATGGGTTTCTGCCGTCTGGCCGCGATAGCGGACACCGCGCAGCATATCACCATCGGTAATGCCGGTGGCCGCAAAGAAAACATCATCGCCGCGCACCATGTCTTCTAAAGTTAGCATTTTGTAAGGGTCAGACAGCCCCATTTGGCGCACCCTGGCCAGCTCTTCCTCGCCGTCAGGGACGAGACGGGCCTGAATTTCGCCGCCCAAACATTTCAGTGCGGCCGCCGCTATTACACCTTCAGGAGCACCACCAATGCCGAACAGAATATCAACACCGGTGTTGGGCAGGGCGGTGGCAATGGCAGCAGAAACGTCACCGTCACTGATTAATTTTACCCGTGCGCCGGCGGCACGAATTTCTTCAATAATGGCTGCATGGCGGGGTCGTTCTAAGATAATGGCCGTTACATCCTGTACATCTTTGTGCAAAGCTGCGGCCACGGCCTTGAGGTTCTCTGTCACCGAAGCATCTAAATCAATGCAGCCTTTGGCCTGCGGCCCGACAGCAATCTTATTCATATAAATGTCCGGGGCATGCAGCAAACAGCCCCGCGGCGCCACGGCAACCACGGACAGCGCATTGGGTAAGCCTTTGGCCACCAGGTTTGTACCTTCCAGCGGATCAACGGCAATATCGACACTGGGCTCTTTGCCGATACCTACTTTTTCCCCGATATAGAGCATGGGCGCTTCATCCATTTCGCCTTCTCCGATGACTACGGTGCCGTCAACATAAACTGTATCAAAGACGGAGCGCATGGCATCAACGGCTGCCTGGTCGGCAGCTTCTTTATCACCACGTCCCATTAAACGTCCGGCAGCTAAAGCGGCTGCTTCCGTCACTCTGACAAACTCTAACGCCAGTTCCCTTTCCACTTCAACATACTCCCCTCTATGTAATGTAGAGATATCCCACTTGTTATTATAACACTTTTGCCAAACTGTTGGCCGATAAAATTTACGGCAGGAGCAATTTGTGCCGGCTCCTGCTTTTGAGCGGCATCCGGAAAGACGCGCTCCTGACCATTCCTATCCAACAAAAAAGGGCACCGCTGTGCCCTGTAGTTATGCTTGTGTTTTCTGCCAATCAGCCAGGAAACGCTCAATGCCCAGATCAGTCAGGGGATGCTTAAACATTTGCTCCAGCACTTTAAAAGGAATGGTGGCAATGTGGGCACCGGCCTGTGCCGCCTGCAGCACATGGAGCGGATGGCGAATGCTGGCCGCGATCACTTCCGTCGGATAGTCATAATGGCGAAAGACGGTACAGATGTCAGCCGTTAATTTGACACCATCATGAGCTAAATCATCCAGTCTGCCGATGAAGGGACTGACATAGGCCGCCCCGGCCTTAGCGGCCAAAAGCGCCTGGTTAAAGGAAAAGACCAGCGTTACATTACAGCGGATGCCCTGTTCCTTTAAAGCGGCCACGGCGCTCAGCCCCGCCGGCGTCATAGGCACTTTCACCACTACCTGTGGGGCCACGGCTGCCAGCTTTTCGGCTTCGGCAATCATGGCTTCCGTCTCTGTGGCTATTACTTCAGCCGATACAGGACCCGGCACCAGCCGGCAGATTTCCCGCAGCAGCGCAAAAAAATCGCCGCCCTCTTTTGCTACCAAAGTCGGATTGGTAGTCACGCCGTCAATTACACCCCAGGCCATGGCCTGTTCAATCTCCTGTAAATTGGCGGTGTCAAGAAATAATTTCAAGAACTGATCCTCCTATGCTTTCCCGCAGCAACCAAAGAGGCGCATTTTAGCCTTGACAACTTCCTTCATTGCTTCTTTGGCCGGTCCAAGGATTTTCCGCGGGTCAATTTCTGCCGGCTTTTCCTGCACAATCTGCCGGACAGCGCGTGTAAAGGCCTGCCGCAGCTCTGTATCGATATTTATTTTGCGAATGCCGCCGGCCACGGCTTTACGAATACTGTCATCAGGTACCCCCGAAGCACCGTGCAGCACTAAAGGCGCTGCAACCCGGTCATTAATGTCCGTCAACCGGGCAAAGTCTAAGACCGGCTCCCCTTTATAAGGGCCATGGGCAGTACCAATGGCAATGGCTAAGGCATCAACTTTTGTTTCCGCCACAAACTGCTGCGCTTCTGCCGGATCAGTAAAAAAGGCGTCGCGCTCAGCCACAGAAATATCGTCTTCCGTGCCGCCGATTCTGCCAAGTTCCCCTTCAATGGAAGCGCCCATGGCATGAGCCACTTCAGCCACTTTACGTGTTAAGGCAATATTTTCTGCCAGGGAATAGTGCGAACCGTCAAACATAACTGAGGTAAAACCATGTTTCAGGCACTGCATTGTCTGTTCAAAGCTGGTGCCGTGATCAAGATGCAGAACAACAGGGACAGTGCTGGAAGCGGCCGCTGCCTGCACTATAGCTGTGATATAGCCAATTCCGGCATATTTTAGGGCACCTTGACTGGCTTGTAAAATGACCGGTGCCCTTTCTTCTTCAGCAGCCTCGATAATCGCCTGGACAATTTCCATGTTATTGGCATTAAAGGCACCTACGGCATACTGACCCTCTTCTGCTGCTGTGAGCACTTCTTTCAGGGTTACAAATGGCATTCTTTCTGCTTCCTCCTTCAGCAGCTGCTTAACCCGGTAAGCAGCCCTCTATGTAATTATTTAAAGTTGGGTTCAGGCACTGACGGCACGCAGTTTACCTGCCACCGTTGCTTTTAACTCTTCAATGTCAAAGGGCTTGGAAATGCAGTCAGCAGCACCACGGCGGCGAGCTTCTTTCAGCACTTCTAATTCCTCATAAGCTGTCATAATCAGGACAATAACCTGTGGTGCCACTTCTTTGATCAGAGTCAAGGTATCCAGGCCATCCATGCCTGACATTTTCATGTCCAGTAAAACTAAATCAATGGAGTTTTGCTGAACTAAAGCCACCGCTTCGTCACCGCTGGCAGCAGTAAGCACGTCATAACCTGCGCTCTGCAGCACTTCCTGCAGCAGTTTACGAATACCGGCACGGTCATCCACGACCATAATAGTAGCAGACACTCTTCCGACCTCCCCCTGTAATCCATCAGAGGATATATTCGTTTTGCAAGCGGAGAATCCTTTTTTCGGCAGTCAGGAAATAATGCGGCCTGCTTTTACTTCTGCAGCCAGCGGCGGATGCCGTCAAAAAGAGAGGAAAACCAATCTAACAGACGGCGCGTACGTGATTTTTTGCGGATACGAAAGAACATGGTCAGACCTCCTTTTGCTCATGCTACTGCTAATTTTTCCTCATTAGTTAAGCATTATGCAAAAGGGGACATGCAAAAAAGCGTGCCTGACGATACAAGCACGCTTTTTGGTCAACACGACTTAACTACTCTTCGTCCCCAGAAATGGCTTCAACTGGGCATACTTCTGCGCAGGCGCCGCAGTCAATGCAGACTTCCGGATCGATTTCATACTTATCCGCACCTTCGGAGATGGCATCCACCGGACATTCGGGTTGGCAGGAACCGCAGCTAATACATTCATCACTGATTACATGAGCCATTTGGACACTTCCTTTCGTACTATTATTCACTTATTCATTACACTTTTATCACAGAACTACAAAAAATACAACAGTATTACCAAAAATTATTGCTTATTCTCCCGATACTGCACAGCAGCAGTAATAAAATCGCGAAAGAGCGGATGAGCCCGATTAGGCCTTGATTTAAATTCGGGATGGAATTGGGTGCCGACAAACCAGGGATGATCCGCCAGCTCTATCATTTCCACCAAACGATCATCGGGAGAAACGCCGCTCAGCACTAAACCCTGGTCTGCCAAACCTTCACGAAAGCGGTTATTAAGCTCATAGCGGTGACGGTGCCGCTCATAAATAAGTTCCTCACCGTAAGCCTGCGCCGCTTTAGTTGCCGGTTTAAGGCGGCAGGGATAAAGCCCTAAACGCATGGTGCCGCCCAGTAACTCCACTTCCCTCTGTTCCGGCAGCAGATCAATGACCGGATGTGTCGTCTCAGGATTGATCTCGGTAGAATGAGCATCTTCCCAACCGCAGACATGGCGGGCAAACTCTATGGCTGCACAGTGCATGCCTAAACAGATACCGAAATAAGGTATTTTATGTTCCCGGGCATAGCGGGTCGCCGCAATTTTGCCCTCTATCCCTCGGTCGCCGAAGCCGCCGGGTACAATAATGCCGTCAACATCGGCCAGCAGGGCTGCCGCTCCCTGCTCTTCCACATCTTCGGCCTGAATCCAGCGAATCTCAACTTCCGCATTATTCTCGTAACCGCCATGGGCCAGCGCTTCCGCCACACTCAAGTAGGCATCGCGCAGCGACACATATTTGCCCACCAGGCCGATGGTAACTTTTTTCTGCAGATGTTTAATTCTGTGCACCAGCTGCTTCCAGGTCGTTAAGTCACAGGCCACATCATCTAAACCAAGCAGATCAACTACTATTTTATCGAGACCTTCCGCATGCAGCAGCAGCGGCACTTCATAAATAGTATCGGTATCATTATTTTCAATGACGCCGCCGGGTTTAATATCACAGAACAGAGCGATTTTATCCTTTAATTCCTGTGTCAAAGGTTTTTCTGTACGGCAGACAATAATATCGGGCTGAATGCCGATGGAGCGCAGCTCCTTCACTGAATGCTGTGTCGGCTTCGTTTTTAATTCACCGGATTTAGTTAAATACGGAATTAAGGTAACATGAATATAGACCACATTCTCGCGGCCCACATCATTTTTCCACTGCCGGATGGCCTCTAAAAAAGGCAGGCTTTCAATATCGCCCACGGTACCGCCAATTTCCGTAATCACCACGTCTACATTGTCGTGCTCCGCTACACGCTTAATCCGGGCTTTAATTTCATTGGTGATATGCGGAATAACCTGAATGGTACCGCCTAAAAAATCGCCCTTTCTTTCTTTACTAATGACCGACCAGTAAATCTTGCCCGTGGTAACATTAGAATCCTTGTTTAAATTGATATCGATGAAGCGTTCGTAATGGCCAAGGTCTAAATCAGATTCAGCCCCGTCATCGGTAACAAATACTTCGCCGTGCTGGTAAGGACTCATGGTGCCCGGGTCGAAATTAATATAAGGATCAAATTTCTGAATTGTTACCCTGAGGCCTCTGCTTTTCAACAAAAACCCCAATGAAGCAGCGGTGATACCTTTGCCTAATGAAGACACCACGCCGCCGGTAACAAATATATACTTTGTGCCCATGATTCTATCTGTTCACCCTTTCCCCATCTGATCGTCGCGCCCTGTGTATCAACGACGTAGTGTTTTTGCCAAACATATAACTAATACGACTTCAGCGGCAAAAATCCTTGTTTTTTATCCGGGAATCCGGGAATTAGTCGGGACAGGCAAAGGCCAGGATTAACTCACGAATTACTTTGGCCGCCAGCATGGCGGTGATGCCGGCCGGATCATAGGCAGGGGATACTTCCACCACATCGGCGCCCACCACCGTTAATTCTGACAGTAAGCTGACGGCGGCCAATAATTCTGCTGCCGTGATGCCGCCGGGTTCCGGGGTGCCTGTGCCGGGGGCAAAGGCCGGATCAACCACATCAATATCCAGCGACAGATAAAGGGGCCGTCCCTGCAGCCGCGGCAGCACCTGACGCAGCGGCTCCAAAACCTGAAAAGGATAAAAGTGGGTATGCCGCTCAGCATAGGCTACTTCTTCCGCCGCGGCCGAGCGAATGCCAAACTGAAAGATCTCCAGTCCCAATTCATGGTGAACATGGTACATGACCGCCGCATGGGAGTCTGCTTCACCTAAATATTCTGTACGTAAATCGGCGTGGGCATCCAAATGGAGCACTGCCAAATTTTTGTGGCGGCGTGCTGCTGCCCGCAGGGCGCCCAGGCTGATTAAATGTTCTCCTCCCATAAGCAGCGGGAATTTTTCTGCTGCCCACACTTCCGCCGCCGCCGCTTCAATCAGCTGCAGGGAGCGCTGCGTATTGCCCAGGGGTAAAAGCAAATCCCCGGCATCATAAAAACTGGCATCACGCAAATCTTTGCCGGCAGCCAGGCTGTATTCCTCCAGCCCCGGTGAGGCGGCACGGATGGCCTGGGGACCGCCCCGTGAGCCGGGGCGGAATGAAACCGTATAATCCATGGGGGCCCCCAGCAGCACCAGGCGGCTGTGCTCATAGTTATCACCGGCGGCTAAATAACGTCCGCCGGCTTCACATAATTCCTGCAGCCTCTTCATGGCTTTTGCTCCACCAGTTCACGGACAAAATTAGGCAGTGAGAAGGAGCTGTGGTGCACGCTAAAATTATAATATTTCGTCTCCACCGGCTTTTCCCGGCAGGCCTGGGGATCATAACATTTGGAAGCCGCGGTAAAACTCCACAGTCCGCTGGGATAGGTGGGAATGCTGGCCAGATATAATTTTGTTAACGGGAAGATACGCTGTAAATGCCGATTAACTCCCGCAATTAAATCGCGGTTAAAAAAGGGCGATTCTGTCTGCGCCACCATTAAGCCGTCCTTTTTCAGGGCGCGGTAGACAGAATGATAGAATTCCGCACTGAATAAACCTACCGCCGGACCAACCGGTTCGGTGGAATCAATCAGGATCACATCATATTGACCTCTTGCCTGCTGCAGATATTTAATGCCGTCCTCAATGACAACTTTTACCCGCGGATCGCTGAAGCCGGAGGCAATGGTCGGCAGGTACTTTTTGGCTGCTTCCACCACAGCCGCGTCAATTTCCACCAGGGTTGCTGTTTCCACTGTATCGTATTTGATTACTTCACGGATTACACCGCCGTCGCCCCCGCCGATCACCAAAACATGCTGCGGACAGGGATGGGCCTGCATGGCTACATGGGCCAGCATTTCATGGTAAACAAACTCATCCTTTTCTGTCGTCATCACCATGCCGTCCAGCACCAGCATTCTGCCAAACTGGCGTGTATCAAGCACCGCCAAATCCTGGTAAGGTGTTTTAAAATGACAGAGCGTTTCCTGGATCAGACAGGTAATGCCTAAATAGGGTGTTTGTTTTTCCGTATACCACAGTTCCATAACCTAATTCCCTTTCTGTCGTAAGTTTAGTACCAAAGTGTGACGGCAGCCAGAGCACAGCCGATGGATTCCACTGTATGTTCCACGCCGCGGATCTCTGTTCTGACTAAAGGCATCCCCCGCCGGGCAAATGCGTCTTCCAGCATAGAGGCAATTTTCGCCTCCGCTTCTTCCCGGCTGCAGAAGCCGGAATACTCCATGATGACGCCGAAATCATCCTGGGAAAAACCAACCCCCACTGCCGCCGCAATTTTAACTCCCGGTTCATCACAGGTAATTGCTCCGTAAGCCGTGGGCACTAAGGAGCCGGGGGGGATCACTAACTCCTGATCTTGTTCTGCCGCGGGCGGCAAAATACTGGAAACACGCACCAGGTTAACATTGCCAATACCTGCTTCCAGCAGAGCATTATCAAAGGCCGTTAATTTATGGTTGCCCTCAGCAGCTGCAGCTACTATTTTAAACTTTTTTGGTGTGGGTAACATATAGATAGCGCCTCCTTCTTCTGAAAATCATACGTTTCTAGTGTTGCCCAAATCAACTTGTCCATGTGCTTGATAGGCATATCGAAAGCATTATACCACATCTTACCCGCGATGCAAGTAATTTCTCTATACTTGTGCGTGAATCGTGTTATAATTATTTATGTAAAGCAAAATCTTTCGACAAAGTAGGTGACGGTATGCGCCGTGTAACCCGTTGGGCACTGATAACAGCAGCAGTTATTTTCCTGCTGGGCGTGGGCGCCATGGGCCTGTTAGCGGCTACAGTAGCCGGGATGGATGAAATCCCCGATGTGCAGACGCCCCTCACCAGCACCTTCTATGATTATCAGGGTAATGTCCTGGCAACACGTTTTGAACAGAACCGTTTCGCTGTACCGCTGGCCAAGATGCCGGACTATGTACCGCAGGCCTTCATTGCCATTGAAGATCATCGTTTTTATGACCATTTTGGCCTTGATTTTGTCGGCCTGGCCCGGGCCCTGCTGCGCAATTTGCGTGCCGGACGCATTGTGGAGGGCGGCAGCACCATTACCCAGCAGTTGGCGAAAAATTTATTCTTAACCCATGATCAAACACTTAAACGCAAACTGCAGGAGATGCTGCTGACAATTCAGTTAGAACGTAAGTATTCCAAAGATGAGATTTTAGAAAAATATTTAAATACCATTTACTTCGGCCACAGTGCCTATGGGGTGGAAGCTGCGGCACGCACCTATTTTAATAAATCGGTACAGGATTTAACGCTGGCGGAAGCAGCCTTAATCGCCGGTATTACCCGCGGCCCGGCTTATTACTCTCCCTATAACAGTGATGAAACACGGGCGGCTGCCGTGCGGCGGCAGAAACTTATTCTCACCCGCATGGCAGAGGAAGGGTTCATTAGTGAGCAGGAAAAAAATGAAGCCCTGGCCCAGGAACTTGTTTTCGAGGGCCGCGATCAGCTCCTGGCCTCTAAACAGTTTGGCGCCTATTACATTGACTATCTCATCAATCATGAGATTATGGACAAGATTGCCGCCTACACCACAGACCCGCAGATTATTTACCGCGGCGGTCTGCATATTTATACCACCCTGGATAAGGAGATGCAGGAAAAGGCAGAAGCAGTCTTTGCCAATCCCAGCTTTTTGCCGGAAACAATTAAGAATGACCAGGGGGATGAAGTGCCGCTGCAGGCAGCCTTAGTGGCCCTGGATCCGGCTGACGGCTCCGTCCGTGCCCTCATCGGCGGTCGTGACTTCCAAAAAAGCCAGTTTAACCGGGCTGTGAATAAACGTTCCCCCGGTTCCTCTTTTAAACCTTTCACTTATGCTGCCGCCTTAGAAGCAGGCGGCTATACAGCGGCTACCATCCGGGAAAGCAGCCCGGTAAGCTTTGACATCCCCGGCAGCGACAAACCTTATCAGCCGACAGAATATGGGGAGCGCTACTACGGCAAACTGCGGCTGCGGCAGGCCATTGCCCGCTCCAGCAATATTGTGGCCGTCAAAATCAATGAAGAAATCGGTCCGGAAAAAACGGTGGAATTGGCGCAGCGCGTCGGCATCCGCAGTCCCTTGGAGCCGGTACTTTCCCTGCCTTTAGGTTCTGCCGAGGTGACACCGCTGGAAATGGCGGCTGCCTACGCCACCTTTGCCAATCTGGGGATCAAGGTTGAACCTCGCTTTATCACTAAAATCACCGATCATGACGGGCGCGTTTTATATGAAGCGTCGGCACCGCGGCGGACGGAAGTAATGGATCCGCGCGTTGCCTACCTGCTGACCGATATGATGAAAAGTGTCCTGGAACCGGGCGGTACTGCCGCCTCCCTCGGCCCGCTGGTTAACCGTCCTGCCGCCGCCAAAACCGGCACCTCACAGGGACATCGCGATTCCTATACCGTAGGCTATACCCCTGAGCTGGTAACTGCCGTCTGGGTCGGGAATGACGACAATCTCTCCCTGGGGTGGGGGCAGACGGGCTCCGTCCGCGCCGGGCAAATCTGGGCCCATTTTATGCGGCAGGCTTTAGCCGGGAAGCCAACTAAAGATTTTGAACGTCCTCCCGGCCTGGTGGAAGTACTGGTCTGCCCGGAAACCGGTCTGCTGCACAACACCCGCTGCTCTTTGGAACCGATCCGTGAACTTTTTATTGCCGGCACTGAGCCGACGAAAAAGGACAGCTGGCCTGAATGTGAATACTGTCCCCCGGAACCGGAATGGCACTGGGGAGACGGCTGGTGGTTCCTGCGCCCCGGACGTGATGAGGAAGGGGAAGAAACGGACAGGGAAGAGCAGGAGCGGGAAGCAGGGGAAAACGGAGCAGGCGGCAGCTTCTGGGAGGATCTGCTGCGGGAACTGCGCTAAGGCGCAGGCAAGACTTTTCCGAGAGCAAAACAGCCGGCCTCCGGCCGGCTGTTTTCTAAGCATAAGCTTGCTAGTTTATCCCTGCAGAAAGGGATTATGGGCTTTTTCGGCGCCAATGGTAGTTTGCGGACCATGGCCGGGATAAACAACCGTTTCCGGCGGTAACACCAACAGCTTCTCCTTAATGGAAGTAATAATCTGCCGCGCCGAACCACCCGGGAAGTCTGTACGTCCGATGGAACCGGCAAACAGTGTATCGCCGCTAAACAGGGCATTTTCCACCAGCAGACAGATGGAGCCCCTGGTATGTCCCGGGGTGGCAAGCACCTTCACCGTTAAGCTGCCAACATGCAGCTCAGCGCCGTCTTTAACTAACAGATCCGGTGCGGCCAACTCCCCGCCGCCAAAGAATAAGGTTAAGCTTTCCTGGGGCCGGCGGTAAAGCTGGCTGTCGTCTTCGTGTATCACAATGGGTGCGGCCAGAGCCTCCCGTACCGCCGCGTTGGCGCCGACATGATCAACATGTCCATGGGTATTAACAATATATTTAACGGTTACTCCTTCTTCTTTAACCATAGCAATAAGCTGGGCGGCATCGTCGCCAGGATCAATCAAGAGGCCCTGCCGCGTCTGCTCACAGGCTGCCAGGTAGCAGTTAGCGCCCAGGGAGCCTGTTTCTCTGCTGCGAATAAGCAAAATAATACCTCCTTGCTGAGAATCATAATGCATAGTATTTCCACCTGCCCGGTAAAAATCCTTTTCCTTTTTTGCGGGGCAGGAAAAGGGGCTTGAACCTTTTTTCACATTTTTAACTTTTTTCCCACGATTCAACTTGAGCTTTGCGCTGCTCTTAGCTTATAATTAAAGGAAATTCCTAAGTGGGAGGGAAAGTTAATGGAAAATCGCGTTTATAATTTTAATCCGGGTCCGGCCACTTTACCCCTGACGGTGCTGCAGCAGGCACAGTCCGAGCTGCTCAATTATCAGGGGACCGGCATGTCTATTTTAGAAACATCCCACCGCGCTAAAGAATTTGAAGAAATCATTATCGACACCGAAGCACTCTTTAAGGAAATAACCGGTCTTGGTGATGACTATCGCGTCTTATTCTGCCAGGGCGGCGCCAGTCAGCAGTTTGCCATGGTCCCGCTGAACTTTTTACAGTCGGGTAAAAGTGCCGATTATGTACTCACAGGCAGTTTTGCCAAGAAAGCATATCAGGAAGCCCAAAAAATCGGTGCCGCCGGCATTGCTGCCAACACCGCCCCTGACTATCGCCGCATTCCCAAACCGGAGGAACTTAATTTTAACAGTGATGCTGCTTATGTCCACATCACCACTAACAATACTATCTACGGCACTGAATGGCACTATGTTCCGGAAACGGACGCCCCCCTGGTGGCTGATATGTCCAGTGATATTTTAAGCCGCCCCTGGGATTATCAAAAATTCGGCCTGGTTTATGCCGGCGCGCAAAAGAATTTAGGCCCGGCCGGGGTAACACTGGTGTTAATACGCCAGGACCTGCTGACAGAGATCCCGGATAATCTTCCGGCCATGTTTAATTATGCTACCTTTGCCGGCAATAATTCCATGTATAATACACCGCCTACTTTCAGCATCTATCTGCTGCGTTTAGTGCTCAGGTGGATACAGGAACAGGGCGGATTAACCGCCATGGGCCGGCAGAATCAGGAGAAAGCT
>JAAYKP010000084.1 GCA_012522335.1 Bacillota bacterium | reverse complement strand
GTAATCAAACAGCAAACTGCCGTGGCCGAGGCAAATCTGGGTAATTTGCTGGATGCTTTTGTCCAGAATACCCTTGACTATGCCCGTCAGGAAAAAAAACTGATTTTAGAAGCTCTGGAAGTCCCACCGCTGCGCACTGCCTTTGCCGGTAAACATACACTGGTTGTGGTGCGCGGACAGTCTTACCGGCAGGATCTGGAGGCCATCAAGCATTATATTGCTGAAGTTAAGCCTGTTTTAGTCGGTGTAGACGGCGGTGCCGATGCTTTATTGGAGTTTGGTTATCAGCCGGACTTGGTTGTCGGCGATATGGACAGTGTTAGTGATCAGGCTTTAATTAAGGCAAAAGAACGGATAGTACATGCTTATCCCGATGGGCGGGCGCCGGGGATGGCCAGGATTGAGCATCTTGGTTTAACGGCGGCAGTAGTGAAGGCGCCGGGAACCAGTGAAGATCTGGCACTGCTGCTGGCCTATGAACTTGGTGCCAAGCTGATTGCGGCCATCGGCACCCATACTAACATGATTGATTTTCTGGAAAAAGGCCGCAAGGGTATGGCCAGTACCTTTTTGGTGCGTTTAAAAATAGGTGATCGTTTGGTAGATGCACGTGGAGTAAGTCAGCTTTATCACGGCCGTGTTTCCGGGCGCTCCTTAGTTTTGTTAACTTTAGCTGCCGGTATTCCGGTCTTAGCTTTAGCCATTACGAACCCGACAGTACGGCATCTTTTTCGTTTAATTGCCTTACGTGTTCGCCTGGCCTTATAAAGGAGGAGGTAGTATGTTTCGCCTGCGGGACCATATAGTTTCGCTGGTAGCAGTATTTTTAGCCCTGGGACTGGGCATTATCATCGGCACCGGTTTCAGTGAAGATATGCTGGTTACCCAGCAGCGTTTACTGATTGAGCAGCTGACAAGTGATTTTCAGCTCATGCGGCAGGAACGTTCCCAACTGCAGGCCAACATCCAGGCACTGACACGGGATTTAAGCTTGTGGGATCAATATCACCAGGCCCTCTATCCTCACATTGTGGCGGGAGCATTGAACGATAAAAAGATTGCCCTTATTTATCATGCAACCAGCATTCCACAGGATTTACTGACACTGCTGCAGGATGCCCAGGCAGAGTTGTGCAGCGTGATCGGCATCGCCGAAAAGACTGTACTGGGCACAGAGACAAAAAATGTGGGAAGAGCTCTCGCTTCCCTTACTGCGGCAGGCAGCTGCAGTGAGGCTGAAGAAAAGCAGCTGGCTGATTTTCTCGCCCGGGAAGTGATCACAATAGACATACAGTCGGCGGCCAGACCGGATACGCTGCTGCTGCTGGTCGGCGAGCGCCAGGCGCTGGACCAAAGAATGCTTACAGAGTTAAGCCAATGCTGCCGGCAGGGCAGCATTAACCTGGTTGGTTTAGAGTGGAGCAGCATTAAAAATTCCTGGTTAACTGAACTTAAAAAGCAGGGTTTTTCTACGATAGATAATGTTGACACTGTCTTTGGACAGTATTCATTACTCTCGGTTTTACAGGGCAGCAGCGGCAATTTTGGCATTAAACAAGCTGCCGAGGAGTTTATTGCCAGTTTTCAAGGAGGCTAAAATGCAGGTATCTGCCATTATTCCGGCTTATAACGAAGCAGCAGTTATTGGCGCTACGATTCGGGCCCTGCAAAAAATTCCTGAGCTTGCTGAGATTCTAGTTATTGATGACGGTTCCGAAGATCTAACGGCGGCGCAGGCGTTGTTGGCCGGTGCTGCTGTGCGCAGGCTGCCGCAAAACGTGGGCAAGGGGGGAGCACTGCAGGAAGGGGTACGCTTAGCGCAGGGTGAAATTCTCTGTTTTGTTGACGCGGATTTAGGCCAGTCGGCAGTAGAATTTAGACATTTGCTTCGGCCTGTTTTAGCAGGTGAGGCCGACATGACGGTGGCCGTCTTTCCTCCGGCCGCACGGCCTGGCGGTTTTGGTCTGGTGAAAGGGCTGGCCGGTTATGGCGTCAATAAACTGGCCGGTTATCAGTCCCTGGCGCCCCTTTCCGGTCAACGTGTGCTGCGCCGCGAGGTATGGGAAAGCCTGCAGACACTGCCCTTTGGTTTTGGGGTGGAAGTAGGTTTAACGGTAGAATGTTTGCGCCAGGGATACCGCCTGCAGGAAATCCCGGTGCAGATGACACACCGGGAAACGGGACGCGATCTGTCCGGTTTTAAGCACCGGGGCAGACAGTTCCTGCATTTACTGCGGACATTAATACAGCTCTGGGCCGGCCGGGGTGTAAAGGTCTAATGGCCGCGGCTGTCTATCTGCTGCTGGGGCTGGGCGGGGCGCTGGTAATGATACCGCTGTGGCGTGGGGTCTTAATGTTGGCCGGGCATCGGCAAAGAAATTATCTCAGGCAGGAAATCCCGCAGAGTATGGGCGCCGTTTTTCCGCTGATTTTTTTTGTGGCGGCAGTGTGGGCACAGCAGGCAGGATTATTGACGGCTGCCGTCGTCTGGCGGGTGCTGCTTACTGCCGGCGGGCTCGGCCTGGTGGGCCTGGTTGATGATCTCTGGGGTGACAGTAGGGCTAAAGGTTTTCGCGGTCACCTTAAGTATCTGCTTAAAGAGGGTCAAATAACAACCGGTTTATTGAAAGCGGTGTTGGGTTATCTCATTTCTGCCGCCGCTGTGTGCGGACTGCCGGGTTTTAAACTGCTGCTTTGGGGACGGGCTGCCCTGGTAGCATTGTCTGCCAACCTGTTAAATTTAGTAGATTTGCGGCCCGGACGGGCTTTAAAAGTTTTCTTTGTGCTGGCTTTTTTATCTGTCTGCCTGGTGCCTGGGGAAACGGCTGTCCTGCTGCTTTTTCCCTTTTTGTTGGCTGCCTTAGTCTATCTGCCGCAGGATCTGGCAGCACAGGGCATGTTAGGTGATGCCGGAGCTAATGTTCTCGGCGGTGTGCTGGGACTTAATCTGGTGTTAAATGCTCCTGCTCTGTGGCAGCTGCTTTATTTCACTGTCTTAGTGCTGATACACTTGTTAACAGAAAAAATATCCTTGTCCCGGCTGATAGCAGAAAATAATTTTTTATCACTGCTTGACCAACTGGGTCGTACGGAAAGTAAGAAATAAGCTGAGGGAGGCAGAGCCGGTGCCATGTTTAGTCGCCGTGTAGCAGTTGTTCGGGCTGTACATGCCCAATCATCCCAGCATCAAGTGCTGGAAGTACAGTATGGAGAGACAAAGGCTCAGGCCATTAACTATCCGCCTTTAACCGGGGCGGCTGCTCCCGGTGATCATGTTTTAATCAATACCATGGCTGAAGAATTACAGCTGGGCAGCGGCGGCTACCATTTTGTACTGGCCAATTTAGCAGCTTTAGAGCATACCAGTCAGGGCAGCGGTCATATTATGAAGTTGCGCTATACGCCACAGCAGATCCGGGTGCTCGCTGCAGAAGAGGAAGCTTCGCCCCATCATGCGCTGCTGGCAGAAGTAGATTCTGTGGCCGGGATGCCGGTAATTGTCGCTGAACTGCACAGTATGCTGGCACCGTTCTGTCTGGCGCTGAAAGCAAAAAAGCCTGCGCTGCGCCTGGCCTATCTGATGACAGACGGCGGCGCTTTGCCGGCTTTTTTCAGCAATACTGTACGGGTGTTAAAAGAACGTCAGATAATATGCGGCGTCATCACCGCCGGGCACGCTTTTGGCGGTGATTTGGAAGCTGTCAATATTTACAGCGGCCTGCTGGCGGCCAGGCATGTTTTAGCTGCCGATGTAACGGTGGTTTGTATGGGTCCCGGGGTGGCAGGCACCGGTACTCCCTTCGGTTTCAGCGGCATGGAAGTTGCAGATAACCTGAATCGGACTTATAGTTTAGAGGGGCGGCCCATTGTGCTGCCGCGGCTGAGTTTTGCCGATCGCCGCCGGCGTCATCAGGGTATCTCACATCATACTCTGACAGTATTAAGCAGAGGAGCACTGGTACCGGTGGATGTACCGTTGCCGGTTTTGGCCGCTGAGGAAAATGAGCTGCTGACACGACAGCTTACAGCGGCCGGCCTGGACAGCAAACATCACATTTTTTGGTACGATGATCTAACACTGGCGCCCTTAGCCGCCGAGCAGCATTTGTGCCGCACCATGGGACGCTCTTTGCCCGATGATCCTGCTTTCTTCCTGGCGGCAGTGGCGGCGGCTGAGCATGTCAGTTTATTGACAGAGAATTAATTAATCTGCAGGGTAATAAATTCGTGTAAGGTTAAATTCCGGGGCAGGGTGCGCAAAAAGCAGCGTAGTTCACGAATTGTGCCAAAAAAATGGAATGAATTTCTTTGCGCCAAGATTTGCATTACTTTACCTCCCGTTAGGACCTGCCTGTCGTGCTGCGCTGTGGCGTGTGCTCAGGTTGTCCCCTTTATTAGTTTGTAACTTATATGTGTTCAGTGGTAAAATTATGACTGGGAGGTGCACAATGGAGGAAAGGACTGTTTCCCGAACTACCATTTATGAAGGTAGAATTGTTAAGCTGTATCTGGATGAAGTAGAATTAAGTGACGGCAAACGGGCCAGCAGGGAAGTGGTGGAACACAGCGGTGCGGCAGCCGTTTTAGCGCTTACCAAGGCGAGGGAAATTTATTTGGTGAAGCAGTTTCGCAAGCCGGTAGAGAAGGCATTGTGGGAAATTCCGGCGGGTAAACTGGAAGCGGGAGAAACGCCCTTAGCCTGTGCGCAGCGGGAACTGGCCGAGGAAGTTGGTCTGCAGGCCAATGACTTCCGCCTGTTAGCAGCTTTTTACACCTCACCCGGTTTTGCTTCAGAAAAAATTTATGTTTATTTGGCCACGGGACTGTCTGTCCAAAATGATGTCCAGCCCGATGAGGAGGAAAGATTGGCAGTCAGGCGCGTACCCTTAGCCGCAGCGGAACAGATGATTCGTAACGGAGAAATAGAAGACGCCAAAACTATAGCTGCTGTGCTTTTAGCGGTCCAGCTGGGGCTTGCCCGCTAAGTCATATCTCTCCTGCCGTCTGCATAAAATGAGCCAGATGGACAGGAGGGAAGGCAGAGTGAGGCAGAAAAGACAGAACAGTGTGCGTGAGCATTTGGAAGAAAATTTAGGGATGTATTTTTTTGTGCTCCTCATTTTTACCCTGGGTATCATTGCCGGTACACTTTTTACACGTTTTTTAACGTCAGAGCAGGTTGCGGAATTAAATCAAATCTTCTTTAATTTTTTTGATTACCTGACACTGCAGGAACCACTGAATCAGGCTTTAATTATTCGCCGCTCCCTGCTGCAGCACGGTATTTTTTTACTGGTGATCTGGTTGAGCGGTAGTCTCTTTTTTGGTTTTCTGCTGGCCATTGGCTGCATTTTTTATCGTGGTTTTTCCCTGGGTTTCACTGTCGGTTTTCTGATCCAGCAGAGTGCTTTGCCCGGTATTCTCTTTGCCCTGGCCGCAGTTGTGCCGCAGAATATTGTCTATGTACCGCTGACTATAGTGGCCGGCGTTTTTGCCATTTCTTCTTCCCTGGTCCTGCTGCGCAGTCGTGTGCGCAGACAATCCCTGCCGTCCGGCTCCTTCCTGATGCAGTACACCGTTTTAGTGCTGCTGCTGGGAGTCTGCCTGTTGGTGGGGACTTTGGTGGAGACCATGATTACGCCTGTTTTTATGCGGGCAGTAGCATCTATCATTTAAGAAACGGGAGGTAGGGAGATGGTTTATTTTCGGGGGAGAAAACTGACGCGTCTGCTGCTGACTTTTTTACTGCTGCTGTTGGTACTGCCTTTGCTGCAGTATTATGTGCTGCGTTTAGTGCAGCCTGAAGCAGTCAGCTTTCGTGAACCGCGGGGGGCAGCCCTGAAAGTCTCCACAAATATCACGCAAAGTGTGAGCAGCCTACCTGCTGTGACACGTTTTTTATACTATTTACATGATTTTTACCAAAACGGGTTATGATTTTTTTTAAACAAGAGGATTTAAGCATGATTTTGACGAATGATTTCCGAATATAGGCAATATAATTAAAGCCCTGACGGCACTGCTGCTGATAACTAATTGTATCGTTGAACAAAAGGAGAGCACAGATGGAGAAGACATTACGGGAATTTATTAACTATTTAGCTGTAGAAAGAGGTCTGTCTAATAATACCCTGGAAGCATATAACCGGGATCTGCAGGCATTTTGTCAGTATTTACAGCGTTTTGGTGTTGTAAAAATTGAAGAGGTAACACGCAATAGTATTGTTGGTTACTTAAGGGAATTACAGAAAAAAGGTCGCGCTACAGCTACTCTTTCCCGTAACATGGCTTCTATTCGCTCCTTTTATAACTTCCTTTTTCAGGAACGGCGGGTTATGGAAAACCCTGCCGCAGATTTATCCTCACCGAAGATTGAGAAAAAGCTGCCGCGTGTTTTAACAACGGCGGAAGTAGATTTGCTGCTGGAACAGCCGGATCTACAGCAGGTCGGCGGTCTCCGGGATAAAGCAATGTTAGAAGTTATTTATGCTACCGGGGTGCGGGTTTCAGAATTGATCTCCCTTAATACCCTGGATATTAATTTGGAAGCCGGCTTTTTGCGCTGCACCGGTAAAGGTTCCAAAGAAAGAATTATTCCCTTAGGGTCCGTGGCTGTTCATCATCTTAATACATACTTAAAAGCAGGAAGACCCAAACTGGTGCGGGAGCGTTCTGAACCGGCACTGTTTCTCAATCTGCAGGGAAGACGGTTAACACGTCAGGGCTTCTGGAAAATTTTAAAGAAGTATGCCCGGCAGGCCGGAATTACCAAAGAGATAACGCCGCATACAATCCGTCACTCTTTTGCCACACATTTATTAGAAAACGGAGCAGACTTACGTTCGGTGCAGGAAATGTTGGGACATGCCGATATTTCGACAACGCAAATTTATACCCAGGTAACGCAGCGCAGGCTGCGGGATATCTACAATAAAACCCATCCCCGGGCATAATTAAGGAGCGGGCGCAGATGATTAAAAGAGTGATCATGGTAGTTTTAGATAGTGTGGGCGTGGGTGAGCTGCCAGACGCCCATCTGTATGGTGATGCCGGCAGCAATACTTTGGCCAACACAGCGAAAGCCGTGGGCGGTCTGAAACTGCCCTGGCTGCAGTCGCTGGGCTTAGGCTGTATTACAGAGATAGCGGGAGTGCCTTGTGTACAGCAGCCGCGAGCCGCCTATGGCAAAATGGCGGAACGTTCACAAGGAAAAGATACAACCACCGGACACTGGGAAATGACGGGGATTATTATGACAAAAGCTTTTCCTGTGTTCCCCTACGGTTTTCCGCCGGAAATTATGGAGCCCTTTAGTAAAGCCATTGGCCGCTCATATTTAGGTAACATTAAAGCTTCAGGAACCGAAATCATCGAAGCCTTGGGAGAAGAACATCTGCAAACGGGTCGGCCCATCGTTTACACTTCTGCTGACAGTGTTTTTCAAATTGCCGCCCATGAAGAACTAGTGCCGGTGGAGCAGTTGTATCACTGGTGTGAAATTGCCAGGGAATTGTTAACGGGTGAGTATGCCGTGGGGCGTGTCATTGCCCGGCCTTTTATCGGAGAACCGGGTAATTTTCAGCGCACGGCCAGGCGCCGGGATTATTCGTTGGCACCTCCCCGGGAGATGCTGTTAGACAAATTAAAGGCTGCCGGACATGAAGTAGTGGCCTTTGGTAAGATTAATGATATTTTTGTCGGTCGGGGTATTACTACAGCTATCCATACCGAAAACAATGATCATGGGATGGCGGCCCTGCTGCAGGCGCTGGACCGATACCCGCAGGGCCTGCTCTTTATTAACCTGGTGGATTTTGACATGGTGTACGGTCACCGCAATAATGCTGAGGGTTATGCCCGGGCTTTGGAGCGTGTTGATGGCCAACTGCAGGCTGTGACCGAAAAAATGACTGAAGAAGATCTGCTGATTATCCTGGCAGATCATGGTTGTGACCCTATTATCCCCCATACCGATCATACCCGTGAGTATGTGCCTTTGTTAGTTTACGGCGCGCAGGTCAGACCGGGGCCGCTGGGTGTACGTGAGACTTTTGCTGATGTCGGGGCTACGGTTGCCTGCTTATTTGGCGTGGCACCATTGGGAGAGGGTACAGATTTTATGCAGGAACTGGGGTTGAAGTGCAGTGAGAATTCTGGAAATCATTGAAAAGAAACGCGACGGTTTGGCGCTGACAGCAAAGGAAATCCAGCAGTTTGTGCAGGCTTATATGGCCGGTGAAATTCCTGATTATCAGGCTGCGGCGCTCTTAATGGCCATTTTTATCCGCGGCATGAATCACGAGGAGACGGTGGCGCTGACAGATGCGCTGGTTCACTCCGGCGAGATTCTGGATTTTTCCGCTTCCGGCCGCCTGGTAGCCGATAAACATTCTACCGGAGGCGTGGGTGACAAAACTACTTTGGTACTGCTGCCTTTGGCCGCCGCCGCCGGTGTCACCATCGCCAAAATGTCGGGGCGGGGTTTAGGCCATACCGGCGGTACCATCGATAAGCTGGCCGCCATACCCGGTTTTCGGACAAATTTAACGCAGGAAGAATTTTTGGCACAGGTGGATGAACTGGGAGTGGCCTTGACGGGACAGACGCCGCATTTGACACCGGCTGACGGACAGCTGTACGCACTGCGGGATGTTACAGCCACCGTGGACAGCATTCCGTTAATAGCTTCTTCGGTGATGAGTAAAAAAATTGCCTCCGGCGCCCAGAGTATTGTTTTAGATGTCAAAATGGGCAGCGGTGCCTTCATGCGTGATTTGGAGGGGGCGCGGGAATTGGCACGGACCATGACTGCCATTGGCACAGCCTTAGGCAGAAGGACGACAGCCTTTATTACCGCCATGGAGCAACCGCTGGGCAGGACGGTGGGCAACCATCTGGAAGTGGTGGAAGCTTTCGAAACATTACATGGACGGGGACCGGCAGATTTAACGGAATTGGTCCTGACCTTAGCGGCGGAGATGCTGCTGGCCGGCAGCCTGGCGTCATCGCACGAAGAGGCGCTGGCCAAGTTAAACACTTTGTTAGAGGACGGCTCGGCGCTGGAAATGATGCGGCGTTTTATTGCAGCCCAGGGAGGAGATCCGGCGGTGGTTGATGAGCCGGCAAGGCTGGGAACACCGTGCTATGCCAGAGAAGTGCGTGCTGTGACAAGCGGCTACGTAACCCGTCTGGATGCCCGCAAAGTAGGACAGACGGCAGTGCTGCTTGGTGCCGGTCGGGAACGCAAAGATGCGGAGATAGACTTGCTGGCCGGTATCAAACTGCACAAGAAGATTGGTGATTATGTAGAGCAGGGTGATTTATTGGCAGAAATCTTTACCGGAACTGAAGAAAAACTGCCTGCAGCCGCGGCAGAAATAACTGCTGCTTATGAATTTGCAGCACAAAAGCCCGCGGCCAAACCCTTAATCATAGAGCGTTTTGCCGCAGATAAATTGTAAATACCGACCTTAGTCGGTATATTTTTTTTTCGCGGCTAGAAAATAGGAGTAATGAGAACTTTCAACTGGGAGGCAATGTGATGAAAAACAAGCTAATAACGACGGTTATGGTAATAAGTCTTGTTTTAGTAAGTGCCATGCCTGTTCATGCTGTCGAATTTGAATTCCAGTCCGGTGCCCAACTGTTAATGGATCTGGCCAGCGGCGAAATACTATATGAAAATAATACTCACGAAAAAATGTATCCGGCCAGTATTACTAAAATCATGACCATGCTGTTGGCTATGGAAGCATTGGAGAGCGGCAAAGTAACATTAGACGAGATGATCCCCATCAGTGAGCAGGCAGCAGCCCATGGCGGCTCACAAATTTTTCTTTCTCCCGGGGATCGTGTTTCTTTTACGGACTTGATGATCGGCATTGTGGTCGGTTCAGCCAATGACGGCGCCTGGGCGCTGGCGGAATATTTGGCAGGTTCAGTAGATGCATTTGTTGAGCAAATGAATGCCAAGGCGCAGGAGCTGGGCATGAAAAATACACATTTTGTTAACCCTCACGGTTTACACGACGAAAATCATTATACGACGGCCTATGATGTTGCCCTCATGTCCAGGGAACTGACTAAATATCCCCAGATTCATGAATGGGCTACCATCTGGATGGACGAAGAGTTTCTGAAAGGTAAAATCAAAAAAGCAGAAGGTGTTTACCTCAGCAATTCCAATAACCTGGTGCGGTATTATGACGGTTGTACCGGCTTAAAAACAGGCTTTACCAATGAAGCCGGCAACTGTGTTGCTGCTACTGCCAGGCGTGAAGAGACACATTTATTGGCGGTGATTATGAAAGCGCCGGGTCGTCCCGTACTTTTTAACGAAGCACGGGAACTTTTAAACTGGGGTTTTGCCAACTACCAAAGTGTACCCATTATTGAAGGCGGCGCAGTAGTAGGTAAGCTGCCGGTGGATAAGGGACAGCTCACCATGGTGGAAGTTGTGGCCGCAGAAGATCTGGCACTGCTGCTGCCGAAAGGCAGTGGTGACGATTATGAGCGGCTGGTAGAGCTGCCGGAACGCCTGCCTGCCCCGCTGACTCCCCAAAAAGCAGTAGGCAAACTAATAATTAAGTCCGCCGACGGGGAGGAACTGGGCAGTGTCTCCCTGGTACCAAAAGCAGAAGTGGCACGTGCCACCTTTACTACTTTCTTCAGCCGCTGCCTCAGCAGGTGGCTGCAGTTTGACCGCCATTAAAAACACAAGCCGTAAGCAAACAAAAAGCAAACAAAAGAGCAGCCGACAAGAGCGAGGTCCGGTCAGTTCCGGCCTCTTTTTTTGCGTGTCAGGGGACGGTTCCTTGTCACACTTGGTTGTCCGGTTACTGTGAGCGGAAAGTGGCTCTATAAGCAGGAATTACCAATTTAATGTGGAATAGAAAGAAAGAATTAATCGACAAAGAGGAGGAGCCTGTGTGCAAGTAAAACTGAAGAGGACAGGCAGTACTTTAATTGTGCAGATGATGGGGGAGTTGGACCATCATGCTGTTGACGCCATGCGGGAAAAAATTGATGTGAAACTTTTGCATGAGGACATTAAAAATATACTGTTCGACTTTCAGGGTGTAAATTTTATGGACAGTTCGGGACTGGGGATGATTTTAGGTCGTTATAAAATTGTGTCGGCAAAAGGCGGCAAAGTCTTGGCCTGCAGCCTTAATCCCCGGGTCAGGCGGATTTTTGAGCTGGCAGGGCTGGAGAACAAGATTCCTGTCTTTAGCAGTAAGCAGGATGCCTTAGCAGGTGCGTAGGGGGGACGCAGATGGATAATTATATGAGACTGGAAATACCCAGTAAATCACAAAATGAAGCTTTTGCCCGCGTTGTTGTCGCCGCTTTTGCGGCACAGGTAGATCCGACCATTGACGAAATAAGCGATGTAAAGACGGCAGTTTCCGAAGCTGTGACTAATGCCGTCATTCACGGCTATGAAAATGGACCGGGGACGATTGTGATTGCTGCCACGCTGGAGGGCTCCCGTTTAGAAGTTACCATTATAGATTATGGCGTGGGAATTGCCGATATCGAAAAGGCGAGGGAACCGCTGTATACATCAAAACCGGAGCTTGAACGCTCAGGGATGGGTTTTACAATTATGGAGAACTTTATGGACTCCTGTCATGTGGTTTCGGAGCCAGGCAAAGGTACGACTGTTACTTTGGTAAAGACTTTTAGCCGGGCGGATGACACGGAGGCCTAAAAGTGCCGATAGATGATTCTTTTAACAAGCATCTGCCTCTGGTCCATAGTTTGGTAAAACGATACCAAGGTGAATACGCGGAGAGCGATGACCTGTTTCAGGTAGGCTGTATTGGTTTACTTAAAGCGCTGAGAAACTATGATCAGAGCCGCGGCACAGCATTTGCGACCTACGCAGTACCGGTTATCGCCGGCGAAATTAAAATGTATCTGCGCGGACAGGGCAGCGTCAAGTATAGTCGGGCCATGAAGCAAACAGCCGGTCGGGTGAAAAAGGTGCGCGCAGCTTTGGAACAGCGCCTGGGGCGCCAGCCTACCTTAAGTGAACTGGCAAAGGTTTGTGCCCTGCCGCAGGAAGATTTGTTGGCGGCTTTAGAAGCTGCGCAAACTCCCCTGTCCTTGGACAGTGAGGAAACGGAGTTGGCTGTAACGCCTGCGGAAGCTGAAGCGGTAGTTGATCGGGTTGCTTTAAGTCAGGCTTTGTCCGGATTGCCGGAGCGGGAAAGACAAATTATGCTCTACCGCTTCTTTAAATATAAAACGCAGCAGGAAGTAGCAGAAATTTTAGGTTTATCGCAAATGCATGTTTCGCGTTTAGAACGTAAGGTTTTACAGCGGTTAAAACAGCAGCTGCTTGGCGAAGCAGACGGTCTCAGCTAGAGGCCGTTTTTTTTTCTGACTGCAGATGCGCCGACTTCCCAGGTGCATTTCTTCTCAGCAAATGGGGAAAACTAGCCACTAACTGAGGAGGTGAGGCGATGTCTGTTGCCAAAATTATAGAACTGGTCGGCGAATCCAGTAAAAGTTTTGAGGACGCTGTAAAAAATGCAGTGGCGGAAGCCGCCAGGACTATTGAAAACATTACAGGAGTGGAAGTCCATAACTTAACGGCACAAGTTAAAGATGGAGAAATTGTGGAATACAAAGCAAATGTCAGATTAGCTTTTGGGGTGAAGAGATAATTTTCAGCAGTAAAAGCAAATGGTTAATCAGCCCTCCTGTTATTGCGGAGGGTTTTTATCACCGGAAAAAGGATGGTGCGCATGGTACGCAAACAGCCTGGTCCACCGGAAAAAGTAAGTCCCCGCCTGCAGGAAAATCTTGATTATCTGCAGGAGAAATTGGGTATCGGTATCAACATCGATATTTTACGCAAAGATTTAAACCTCGGCGGTAAAGCTGCAGCCATGCTCTATGTCGATGGTCTAACTAACGGCGAGGTTGTAGTGCTGCTGCTGCAAAAACTGAGTACCCTGACTTATGCGGAGCTTTGTCCGGATCCCTGGCAGAAGTTAATGACACAAAGGATCCCGCATATGGAAATGGAAAGCAGCGACAGCCTGCCGCAGCTGATCGATGAAATGCTGGCAGGACAGCTGCTGTTGTTATTAGACGGAGAACGGGAAGCAATCCTGATTGATACGCGTACCTATCCGGCGCGTAATCCGGAGGAGCCGGATATGGAACGCTTAACACGCGGTTCCCGTGATGGTTTTGTGGAAACAATGATGTTTAATGTGGCCTTAACACGCCGCCGCATCCGTGATCCCGGTTTGCGTGTGGAGGGCTTCCGCCTGGGGCGTCGTTCCAAAACTGATGTTGCCCTGATGTATATTGAAGATATTACCAACCCTGCTTTAGTGGCAGAGGTCAGAAAGAAGCTGGAGCAGATTGATGTAGATGGTCTGCCCATGGCGGAAAAATCGGTGGAAGAATTTATTACCCACAGTAAGTGGAACATTTTCCCCCTGGTACGCTATACGGAGCGGCCGGATGTGGCAGCCCAGCACCTTTTTGAGGGGCATATATTAATCTTTACCGATACTTCACCGGCTGCCATGATTTTACCGGTGACAATCTTTCATCATTTACAGCACCCCATGGAATACCGGCAAAATGTTTTTACCGGTATTTATGTACGCTGGATACGTTTTTTTGCCGTCCTGATGTCAGTCTTTTTGGCTCCACTTTATCTGCTGTTTTCACAGCAGCCGGCATTACTGCCGCCCTTCCTGAGTTTTATTGGTCCTAAGGAAGCAGGCTCGATACCGCTCTTTATTCAGTTTATTATTGTACATTTTGGTATAGATTTAATTCGTATTGCCGGGATTCATACCCCCACACCTTTGGCTACCGCTCTTAGTTTGATTGCTGCCCTGTTGATCGGGCAAATCGCCATTGATGTAGGTTTGTTTACCCCGGAAGTGTTGTTGTACGGTGGCTTAGTGGCAGTCGGTATGTTTGCCACGCCCAGTTTTGATTTGAGTCAGGCTAATCGTTTAGTGCATCTGCTGATGTTAATTCTCACCGGTTGTTTTCAGCTGCCGGGCTTTTTGGCGGGGCTGGCCGTGATCCTGTTGAGGCTGGTGACGACTAAATCCTTTGGTGTACCTTATCTCTGGCCTTTTTTACCTCCTAATTTCAGAGGCATTGCCAGTACGATTTTACGGCAGCCTGTTCCCATCGAAAGAACTCGTCTTACTGTTTTGCAGCCTGCAGATCAGGACAGGGTACCGCCGAAAAAGGAATAAAGAAAGAAGCAGAAGCAAATAAAGTTTAAAGCGAAGGTGTTAACATGAGTGTAACAGTAGGAATACCAAGAGCTTTGCTCTATTATCATTATTACCCTGCCTGGAAGGCTTTCTTCCGGACACTGGGAGCGCAGGTCGTCTTGTCAGATGAAACAACAAAATCCATTGTTAACAGCGGAGTGCGGACAGCAGTCGATGAAGCTTGTCTGCCTGTTAAAATTTTTCTGGGACATTTAGCTAACCTGCGTGATAAAGGTGTAGATTATATTTTTATACCCCGTGTCGTTTCTGTGGAGCCCAGGAAATATCTTTGTCCTAAATTTCTTGGTTTGCCGGAAATAGCGCGGTTTTCCGTGGCTGACTTGCCGGAGTTATTAACGGTGGAGATTAATGTGCAGCAAAAATACCAGGAGACCTTAAAAAACCTGAAGCAGCTGGCAGCACGATTTGATTGGCGACCCTGGAAAGGTTGGCAGGCGCTGCAGGCAGCGGCTGCAGTTCAGCAGGAGTATGAAGCTAAACTGCAGCAGGGTCTGACACCGCAGGCAGTTTTAGACGGGAAAAAAAATAAATATAAATCCGGCCGTTTACGGGTAGCTGTTTTAGGCCATGCCTACAACATTAATGATCCCTTCCTTAGTCTTAATTTACTGCAGAAGTTAGAGGCCCTGGAGGTGGAGGTGGTAACTTCAGAAATGCTGCCCCGGAAAGCCATAGCCGCAGGGGCTGAAGAGCTGGAAAAAGATGTGTTTTGGACTTTTGGCCATCTGTTAATGGGCGCCGGACTGCATCTTTTGC
>JAAYKP010000083.1 GCA_012522335.1 Bacillota bacterium | reverse complement strand
TGACCAATACAAAGTTTCAAAATGCCACCGGTCTGCCGGCAGAAGGTCACTACATGAGCGCCCGGGATATTGCGATTTTAGCTCGCGAACTTATTACCAAACACCCCCGGATCTTGGAATTTGAGTCACAACGCGAATATACCTATAATAACATCAAACAACAGAACCGCAACCCGCTTTTAGGTCGCTTTCAGGGTGCAGATGGGTTAAAAACAGGCTGGACACCGGAATCCGGTTATAGTCTGGCCGGTACAGCTGAGCAAAATGGCATACGTTTAATCTCAGTCGTCCTCAATACTGCCAGTGACCAGGAACGCCTGGTCGCCAGTCAGGAGCTGCTGAACTACGGTTTTCGCAATTTTGCTTTTACGCAACCGGCCGCCAAAGGTGACGTACTTGGCGAACTGCCGGTGCAGGACGGCAAAAGACAAACAGTAGCTTTAACAGTCAGTGAAGATTTAAAGGTACTGGCACCGAAGAACAGGGAAAATGATTTACAATTGGTTGTAGCCGACGAAAAATCATTAACAGCCCCGGTAGAGCAGGGTACTGAGGCGGCAACGCTCTTGGTGCAGTTAGACGGTGAAACTCTCCTTAGTAAACCTTTAGTGACAGCAGAGGCAGTACCCCGAGCCAATTTCTTTGTCCGCATCTTCCGCAGTATTATTGCTTTTATCCGTGGTTTAATCAAACGTGTTTAGATATACCTAAAAGCCTCTCGCCAAAAAGGTGAGAGGCTTTTTTACACCGGTAGAACATTAATGTGACCTTCCGCCACATCAGTTAACTATGCCGGTGAGATCAGGCGCGGGGGATTTGTATTTACCTACAGTATTAAAAGGGCTGTGCCGGTTAATTTGGCTGATCTCTTTTCACTAAGGGGTGAATCTTACCAGTCAATAATTACCACAGGTTTAACCAGATCTACAGGTTTATCCTTCATCAGCAGCAGAGCATCTTCAATCTTCTCAAAACCTTCAAACTTATGTGTAATCAGTTTACTTGGGTCATATTTTCCCGTCTGCACCAGGGAAACAAGTTTTTCCATTCTATTACGTCCGCCCGGTGTTAAGCCGCCATTGATTCTTTTATGCCCCATACCGGCAGCCCATTCCACTCGGGGGACTTTAATAAACTCACCGGAACCCAGGTAATTGACGCTGCCAATGCAGCCACCTGGTTTAAGCATTTTCACAGCCTGACTGAAAGTATCTACGGTACCGCCTGCAATACAAACCTTGTCAACTCCGGCACCGTTTGTCAAATCGAGTATTTGTTCCACAATGTCACCATTTTTGTAGTTAATAACCTCTGTTGCTCCGTACTCTTTAGCGATTTGAGCACACACCGGGCGTGAGCCAACAGCATAAATGTATGAAGCTCCCATTAGATTTGCGCCGGCAACAGCATTGAGGCCTACAGGGCCAATACCGATCACACAAACTGTATCGCCAATTTCAACTTCTGCCAGTTCAGCAGCATGAAAACCGGTAGTTGTCATATCTGTAATCATGACAGCCGCAACCGGGTCTATATCTTCAGGAAGATGAGCTAAATTGGCATCAGCTTCGTTAACATGAAACAATTCCGCAAAGCAGCCATCTTTAAAGTTAGAGAATTTCCAGCCACCAAGTGCTTCACCCGAGTGCATCGGAAATCCCCTCTGAGAATTAATGGAACCCCAATCTGGTGTAATAGCAGGAAC
The DNA here is from genome assembly GCA_012522335.1 of Bacillota bacterium. GTDB lineage: Bacteria > Bacillota > Dethiobacteria > Dethiobacterales > Dethiobacteraceae > UBA9865. Next base: position 11,245 of record JAAYKP010000083.1, on the reverse strand, counting down.
GAGAACTTTGTCTCCTTTTTTGAAGTCTTTAACCAATGCACCGACTTCCATTATCTCACCAATTGCTTCGTGGCCTAAAATCATCTCGGTACGCTCGCCGATTGCACCTTCCCACACAGTGTGAATATCAGAAGTGCAGGGGGCAACAACTATTGGCCTTACCAGGGCATCTAATGGACCACACTGAGGTGCTTCCTTTTCTATCCACCCAGCTTTACCAATTCCCAACATTGCAAAACCTTTCAAGATCTCTCCTCCTCTCTCTTAATAAGAATCACGGTGGGCTACAGCTATCAGGAAACTGCACGCTGTTTTTTACCAACACCTCCTACCTGATGATTGCCCTGACTCCCCTGCGACGGACCTGCGGTCCTGACCACCCCGCAAAATTTAAGGGGAAGTCCCCCTTAACAACCCCCCAGCGGATAGGAAAAAGCAAATCAAGGTTGATAAAAAACCTATCCGCTAAAATAAAAAGACCGATAAAAATCAAGAATTCGCTGAGAATCCTTAATTTCTACCGGTCTTCTGCAAGCTAACAGAAAACTGCTAACTTTGTAGACTACCTGATTAGAATGAAAGTAGAAATCTACCTGCCAGTGGCCAGCTGCCAAGGCAAATAAACTTCACGTAGTTTTATTCAATTTTGCGATCAAATACCACCATGTGTGCCCAAGAATCAGTCTTTGGTTTCACGTCGAAAAAGTTACGGACTACAAGAGCATGGAATTTCTCCTGCAGTAATTGATTATAAATATCTAAAAACCGCCTGATTCCCTCCATACGGCTTGCCCGTACTGTTTCACAACCAGAAGGGGTTTGCGAAAGATATTTTTCTGCCTCTGATAAAAAGCCTTCGCCCCGTATAATAAACATATCCTCAAAGATATACGACTTGATAAAATCGGAACCTTTACCCACGGTTTCTTTTGAGTATTTTTGTACATAGATATTAATTTCATGCTGTAGTTGTTTTTTCTCAGCTTCACTTAAAGGTGTTATCTGCCCCTTTTTAGTCATTTTAATACACACCACACACTTGCTAAATTATTCACAAGTTGTATGTTAAAATATTCACAATTGTTATACTAATTATAATAGTCGTAACCATTTTATTTGTCAAGCTATCTTTTATACCAATTTTTGCTTCCCGGGCGGGCTTTACTCCTGCTGCTCTGAAGAAAAAATGCAACCCAAGCCCTGCTTGCAGAGGCTTGGGTTGCTGTTCCCTAATACTTTGCAGTTAAGAAGCAGACTAATCTTTGTTGATTAGGGCAGCCCGGGCCGCAGCCAGACGGGCAATGGGAACTCTAAAGGGTGAGCAGGAAACATAGTTCAGTCCGACCAGGTGGCAGAATTCGATTGATGAGGGATCCCCACCATGCTCGCCGCAAATACCAAGCTTAATATTCGGCTTAGCTGCACGGCCCTTTTCTACGGCTATTTTCACCAGGGCGCCGACACCTTCACGATCTAATTCGGCAAAGGGGTTCTCCGGCAGTATCTTTTGCTGCAGATAATCAAGGAGAAATTTACCTTCAGCGTCATCGCGGGAATAACCGAAAGTAGTTTGCGTCAGATCGTTTGTGCCGAAGGAGAAGAAATCAGCATGTTTAGCGATTTGATCAGCCGTTACACAGGCACGAGGCAGTTCAATCATCGTACCGACTTGATACTCAAACTTGGTGCCCGCTTCAGCCATCACATCCTCAGCAGCCTGCACCACCAATTCCCGCATTAACTCCAATTCTCTTTCCAGACCAACTAAAGGAATCATAACCTCCGGCACAATGGTTTTTCCTTCAGCCATTAAGGCAACAACGGCACGGAAAATAGCCAGGGCCTGCATGCGGTAAATCGCCGGGGTAACAATACCGAGACGGCAGCCACGATGACCTAGCATGGGGTTAAACTCGTGCAGGCTGCGTACTTTCTTTAATAATTCTTCTTTTTCACGCAGCTGCTGCGGGTCATGGCCGCGCTCTTTTAACAGCGTCACTTCAACCAGCAAATCTTCCAGATTGGGTAAGAATTCGTGCAGCGGCGGATCTAATAAACGAATGGTAACGGGTAGTCCGTCCATGGCACGGAAAATACCTTCAAAATCAGCCTGCTGGATTGGTAATAATTGGGCCAGGGCAGCTTCTCTTTCTTTGTCGTCTTTGGCCAAAATCATTTTTTGCACAATAGGCAGGCGGTCTTGGGCCATAAACATATGTTCAGTACGGCAGAGGCCGATCCCTGCAGCACCAAATTCACGTGCCTTGCGGGCATCTTCCGGGGTATCAGCATTAGCCCGAATCCCTAAGCGTTTAACTTCATCGGCCCAACTTAACAGCGTATTAAATTCATCCGTCAGTTCCGGAGCAATTAACTTCACCAGACCGGCAAAAACTTCCCCACTGCTGCCATCAAGGGAAATCAAATCACGTTCTTTAAAGACTTGCTCACCGACCGTCATCGTTTTAGCTAGCAGATCAATTTTAATTTCTTCACAACCGGCAACACAGCATTTACCCATACCGCGCGCTACTACAGCAGCATGGCTGGTCATGCCGCCGCGGCTGGTTAAGACCCCTTGTGCCGCTACAATACCATGGATATCATCCGGGGTAGTTTCGGGACGGACCAATAATACTTTTACACCTTCGGCAGCTAAACGTTCCGCCTCATCGGCTGTAAAAACTATCTCACCGGAAGCAGCACCGGGAGAAGCCGGTAAACCTTTAGCAATGGGTTCCGGTTTCGCATCCTGGTCAATCCGGGGGTGCAGCAGTTGATTAAGCTGGGCAGGGTCAACACGCAGGAGAGCTTCCTCTTTAGTAATTAAGCCCTCTTCTGCCATATTTACGGCAATCTTGACGGCAGCAGCCGCTGTGCGTTTACCGGACCTGGTTTGCAGGATATACAATTTGCCGCGCTCAACGGTAAACTCAATATCCTGGACATCACGGTAATGTCTTTCCAACAGCTCACAGACATCTTTAAACTGCTTGTACGCTGCCGGCAGGTATTCCGCCATATTACTAATGGGCAGTGGCGTACGAATACCGGCCACCACATCTTCACCCTGAGCATTAACTAAAAACTCACCATACAGCTGGTTTGTACCGTCAGCAGGGTTACGGGTAAAGGCCACACCGGTACCGCTGTCATCACCAAGGTTACCAAAGACCATCATCTGTACGTTGACGGCTGTACCCAGGTCATCAGGAATTTTATGAATTTGCCGATAGACAATGGCACGCTGGTTATTCCAGGATTCAAAAACAGCTTGGATCGCTAAAATTAACTGCTCTACCGGATCTTGAGGGAAAGGTTTTTTCGTTGCCTGCATGACGATTACTTTAAACTCGTCAACAAGTTCTTTTAAGGCTGCTGCATCCAGTTCATTATCAAAGTTGACTCCCAAGGATTGCTTTTTAGCTTCCAGAGCCTGCTCAAACTTGTAATGCTCAATGTTCTGTACAACATCGGCGTACATTTGAATAAAGCGGCGGTAGCAATCGTAGGCAAAACGTTCGTCATTGGCCGCGGCAGCCAATCCTTTTACCGAGTCATCATTTAAACCCAGGTTAAGTACTGTATCCATCATGCCCGGCATGGAGATTACTGCACCGGAACGTACAGAAACCAATAAGGGATTCTCCTGATCACCGAATTTTTTCCCGGAAATCTTTTCTAAAGCCTGCATGGCCTGCATTATTTCTTCCCGCAGTTCATCCCAGATCGTTTGGTCTCCACGCTTTAAATATTCCAGACAAGCAGCCGTAGAAACTGTAAAGCCTTGGGGTACGGGAAGACCAATTCTGGTCATTTCGGCCAGGTTTGCACCTTTACCGCCTAATAATTCCCGCATTTGAGCATTACCTTCTGCAAATAAAAAGACATGCTTATTCTCCATTCCGAGCTTCCTCCCTAACTAATTGTAAAATTTTATTAGCGACTTCCTCGACAGCTTTATGCGAAACATCAAAAACGGGGCATCTGATTTTACGCATTATCTGATCAGCATATTCTAATTCTTCCAGAATACGCTCCATACTGGCGTAGTTTGCCTGAGCATGCAGCCCCAGCGCCTTCAGCCTTTCCTGACGAATCTCATGCAGCTGGCGGGGACTAATAGTTAAACCTATTACTTTAGAAGCCGGCACCCAAAATAATTCTTCAGGCGGTTCAACTTCCGGTACTAAAGGCAGATTGGCCACTTTAATGCGTTTATTGGCAAGATACATAGACAAAGGAGTTTTAGAAGTACGGGATACACCGATTAATACCACATCAGCTAACAGAAGTCCCCGTGGGTCCTTGCCATCATCATATTTTACAGCAAACTCAATGGCAGCGACGCGACGAAAATATTCTTCATCGAGCCGGCGGATTAAGCCCGGTTCCTGATGAGGATCTAGCTGCAGTAAGCGGGTGAAGGCATCCATCATGGGCCCCATCACATCAACCGCGATGATACCATGGAGTTCGCATGCTGCGCGAATGGCCTCTCTTAAGGCTGGCAGAACCAGAGTATAGGCAATCATCGCATTCCCCAATGAGGCTTCTTCAACTACATCAACAATGGACTCCTGATCGGTGACAAAGGGAACGCGACGAATTTCCACATGTCCGGAATTAAACTGGCTGGCAACAGCCTGCACAACAAACTCTGCTGTCTCGCCAATGGAATCGGAAACTATATATACGACAGGTTTGCGTTTTGTTTCTACCAAACGTTTTATCACCTCTTCAGCGGCCTTCGCTTAATTCAAGCAGCAAACGGGCTATATTTGTTTTTGTCACGCGCCCCACAACTTTATAGGTCTGTGGGTCCTGGATACGAACTACAGGCAAAGAATCTACCTCATGTTCACAAATTCGCTTTACTACATCCAGTACAGTTTCTTCTTCTGTCACGGTATGGACCTGCGGCATACGTGTCATAATGACACCTACCGGCATCTTATGCAGATCTACGCCGCCTAACGCCGTTTTGAGGAAATCCTTGCGTGAGACTACGCCTTGTAAACTGCCGCGTTCATCAACTACATAGAGTGTACCGACATCATCTAAAAACAGGGTTACTATGGCATCGTAAACAGAAGTTTCTTCCCGGATCACAATGGGGCGGCTTTTAATATCACCGACAGTAAAACGGGAGAGAATTTCTGCTACGCCGGTTAAAACGTTGCCGGTATAAAAATAACCTACACGTGGACGTGCGTCTAATAATCCTGAAGTCGTCAGCACAGCAAGATGCGGCCGTAAAGCAGCCCGCGACAGATTAAGGCGGTTAGCAATCTCTTCTCCGGAAATGGGCCCATCTTGCTTAACAATGGCTAAAATTTCCTTCTGTCTTTTGTTTAGTTCGATGATCGGCCCCTCCCTCCCCACCTTAAATAGTATACACTATATCTCAAAAAAACTTTATATAGTATATACTATATGCGTATTCAGTTTCCTGCCTGACAAAATTATTTTTTTTCCGGCACAATTTTGGATATATCGCCCAAGGTTAAAAAGAGTTTTTTAATCTCTCCCAGTAAGGCCAGGCGATTCTCCCGCAAAGTTAAATCTTCCACCATCACCATCACATCAGCGAAAAATTGTTCGATGGGTTGATACAGTGGAGTAAGGGCAGTAAAGACAGCATTAAAGTCACCACTGGCGGCGGCTGTCTGTACTTTCTCGGCTGCCGCCAATACAGCCTGATAAAGTTCCTTTTCTGCAGCTGCTGTCAGCAGTTCCGGCGTTACAGCTTTGCTGCTTTCGCTGCGGGCCAGATTTGCCACACGGGTAAAGGGAGTTAAAATCTGTTCCAAGGCGGGGGAATTAAGTTTGTCCTGCAGTACTTGTGCCCGCTGACGTAAAACCGGCAGATTATGATCAGACCCTGCCAGTACAGCGTCAATCACATCGTAGCGCAGGCCCTGCTCAGCCAGGATAAAGCGGACACGCTGCAGGATAAAATCTGCCAGCTGCGCCGTTACTTCTGACAAAGGTTGAGTTAAATGGGTCTGCAGTGCAGCCAGCGCCAATTCAGACAAACGCTCAACGGTAAGCGGCAGGTGATGGGCAAACAAAGTTGCTGCTACACCTGTGGCACTGCGGCGCAGAGCATAGGGGTCCTGAGAACCGGTGGGAATTAAACCAAGGGCAAAGCAGGCTGCCAAAGTATCCATTTTATCGGCCAGAGCTACGAGAGCAGCAGGCAGTGTGGCCGGGGGAGCGTCTCCGGCAAAACGGGGAGCGTAATGCTCGGCAACAGCCACTGCCACCGCTTCACTTTCTCCGGACAAGCGCGCATAATAACCACCCATGATTCCCTGTAGTTCAGGGAATTCATAAACCATCTGCGTCATTAAATCAGCTTTGGCCAGATATGCGGCCCGGACGGCAGTTTCACGTACAGCTGCCTCGATGCCCAGCTCCTCAGCCAGTTTTTGCACCAGGGCTGCGGTCCTCTCTGTTTTTTGCCGCATTGTTCCCAGTGGCTCCATAAACACAATATTATCCAACTTTTCCACATAGTTTATTAATGGCTGCTTACGATCTTCCTCAAAAAAGAAGCGGGCATCTGCCAAACGGGCGCGCAAAACACGCTCATTGCCGGTACGGACATTATCTGCATATTCTGCCCGGGTACCGTTACTAATGGTGATAAAATACGGCAGCAGTTTATTGTCAGCTCCGAAAACAGGGAAATAGCGCTGATGGGTGCGCATGGCCGTAATCAGCACTTCCTGGGGCACCTCCAGATATTCAGGTGCAAATTCACCGGTAACTACGCCCGGGTATTCAACCAGATTGACCACTTCCTCCAACAGCTCTTCATGCAGCACAGAATGGCCGCCAAGACCGGCTGCAGCTTCTTCCACTAAGGCAGTGATTGCCGCTTTTCTTTCCTGCGGGTCAACCATCACAAAGCTTTGCCGCATTACCTCCGGATATGCTGCTGCCTCTTTAATGGGGACAGCTTGCGGTGCCAAAAAACGATGTCCATAAGTCATCTCAGAGGCCGTCAGTCCGGCAAAGGTAAAGGGCACAGCTGTCGACCCCCACAGTGCTGTCAGCCAGCGAATGGGTCGGGCAAAGCGGATATCTTTACTATACCAAAACATCGGCTTGGGAAAATTTAAGCTGCGAATTATCCGTTCACATAAAGCAGGCAAAAGGGACAGCACATCCTGCCCAGGCTCATAGCGTACAGCAAAAACATAGGGCACGCCGGCTACATCTTCGGTAAACAGTTCCTCAACAGCAACTCCCTGTGAACGGGCAAAACCTTCAGCGGCCTTGGTCGGATTACCGTCGGCATCATAGGCAGCTTTAGCGGCAGGGCCTTTTTTCTTCTCCTCTAAAACCTGCTGTTTCTCCGCCAGTCCTGATACTAACAGTGCTAAACGGCGCGGGGTGCCAAAGGCCTGAATATCATCATAAACCAGCCGTTCCCGTTTCATTTCCACCGCCGCTGCCTCTGCCAGTTGTTTTAAAGCAGGGTTGATAAAACGCGCCGGGATTTCTTCCGTGCCGATTTCTAACAGAAAACTCTCTTTACGCACCTTGCGCACTCCTTTCTCGCCGTAAGAGGGGATAAGCCAATGCCTCACGCTGCTGCAGATATCCTTGTGCTGCCAATCTGGCTAACTGCCTGACACGTCCGATATAAGCGGTACGTTCGGCTACGCTGATGGCACCGCGGGCATCAAGCAGATTAAAAACATGTGAGCACTTCAGTACTTGGTCATAGCCGGGCAAAATCAGACCTTTTTCCAGTAAACGTTTAGCTTCTTTTTCATGCATCCCGAATAAAGTAAACAGCATCTCAGTATCTGCTTCTGTAAAACAATAGTGAGAATGCTCTACTTCTGCCCGGTGAAAAATTTCGCCGTAAGAGATAACGCCGTCAACCCAGGCTAAATCATAAACATTTTCCTTATCCTGCAGGTACATGGCTATACGCTCCAGGCCATATGTAATTTCCACTGACACTACATCAACATCAATACCGCCCACCTGTTGAAAATAAGTAAACTGGGTAATTTCCATCCCATCAAGCCATACTTCCCAGCCTAAACCCCAGGCACCTAAAGTGGGAGATTCCCAGTTGTCTTCCACGAAACGAATGTCATGCTCTTCCGGTACAATACCCAGTTCACGCAGGCTGTCTAAATAGAGTGTTTGAATGTCGGCCGGGGCCGGCTTCATAATCACCTGAAACTGATGGTGCTGATAAAGACGATTAGGGTTCTCACCATAACGCCCGTCTGTAGGGCGCCGCGAAGGCTCCACATAAGCTACAGCCCAGGGCTCCGGGCCTAAAGTACGTAAAAAGGTAGCGGGGTTCATGGTCCCGGCACCCTTTTCTACATCATAAGGCTGCGCCAAAACACATTTTTGTCTGGCCCAATAATTCTGTAGTTTCAGAACCATAGTCTGAAAATCCATGCTCTGTTCCCTCCTGTTTTTTGTAATCAAAAAAGGAACTCCGTCCCACATAGGGACGAGAAGTTCCCGCGGTTCCACCCTATTTGGCATTTACAATGCCCGCTCTGAACATGCACCGCTCAATAGAAGCGCCTTCCCATGCTTATTCCAGACCGGGCTTGCACCGGTTCCCGGCTCGCTGACTGGTCCACATGGTACTCCTCTTCTTACGGCGTTTTCATTTTGACAATACTGTAGCAAAAACAAAGCAGGACGTCAAGCTTTTGCGGCAAGATATTATTTAGACCCATTCAGGTTCATCTGCTGCAGTATACTGCGGCACATCTACTTCTAAAGAATACTGCGCCATTAACAGCGCCATGGTACTAATGGCTGTGGCACGTGGCGCAAACAGAGCGCCGGCAATACCTAAAGTCGCCGGAATTTCCAGCAGGGTGCCGTCTTCATTTTTCACCCGAATACGCGTACGGCTGCTTTTATGGAAAACACGTTTCATCGGATCAACAACATTTTGGCTGACTATACCCTTCATTTTGCCCATCTCCATACCGTCCATCTCCAGATCCAGGTCTAAATTACCTTCCTCATTTTCTAAAATAATCAGCGCTTGGACAACATCGCCATCAGCCTCTTCCAGCAGCTCCCGCGCTTCCGTGTAACTTAAACCGGTACGTTCGCGAACTTGATCAATTTTCTGAAGGGTTATTTCCATTTTGCTGCCCTCCTTTTGGCCTTGATATAGCTAGTTTGTCACAAGGACAGCAAAAATATTTTTTGATAAAAAATAAAGCCGTCGTTTTACAACAATCCTGTTTGCTGCAAAAAATCAACTGTTTTCAGACGGCTGATACCGAGGGAGTGCATAAGCAGGTCCGCCACCATGCGGTGTATCTCTTTACTCTCCCCTGATGGAATCACACACACAGATAATCTATGGAAGCCCATTTCCTGCAGACGTTTCATGATGGCGATGGCCGCGGCACTTACCGGGTAACTCTCTACCGGATGCGGACAGGCAGCGCAGAGCAAAACCCCTTCCCGGGGATTAAAATGATAAACTCCCTGCCTGCTGCCGCAATTACTGCAGCCTGACAAATCCGGACTGATGCCCAGTTCCGCCAGCAGGCTGACCTCAAAACAGCGCGCTACGCGGACCGGGCTGCTGTCCTCTTCAAGGGCTTCCAAAGCCGTTACTAATAACATAAAGAGCGCCCCGGAAGGCATACCCTCCAGCAGAGAACGTTCGCATAACTCACAAAAATACTGCGCGTAAGCAAAGCGTACCAAATCACCCTGCAGGCTGCGGTAGGCTTTAATTATTTCCCCCTGGATAAAAGTGTAAAGGGAACGACCCTGGTGCAAAAGAAAATTCCCCAATGTCAGCGGCTCCAGCAAAGCGGCAAATTTACTGTTTGTTTTCCGACTCCCCCGGGCCACCGCCGTCACAAGCCCGGCATCACGCGTCAGCAGTGTTACCAGCTTATCTGCTTCCTTAAAACTTCGTACTCGCAGCACAACGGCCTGACTTCTTAATTCCGTCATTACTATCCCCTATTCCAGTTCTAAACCAAAGTTCTGCCAGGTTCCCTCTCTATTACGCCAATCACTTTTTACTTTTACCCACAACTGTAAATTGACCGGGCTGCCGAGCAGTGCTTCTATTTCCAAACGTGCCATTCTGCCAATTTCTTTCAGCATGGCACCTTGCTTACCAATAATAATTCCTTTTTGCGAATCACGTTCTACATAAATATTTGCCTCAATATCCACCAGCTCACGGTTACGGCGTGGCGCCATGGAGGTAATTTCGATAGCCACCGCATGGGGCACTTCTTCACGGGTTAGCTGCAGAATTTTTTCCCGTATCAATTCTGCAACGATAAAGCGTTCCGGTTGGTCAGTCAGCATATCCTGCGGATAATACTGTGGTCCTTCCGGCAGGAACTGTAACATCAGCTGCTCTAAAGGAGTTAAATTAGTGCCCTCAAGGGCGGAAATAACTAAGGCTCCGGCAAAGGGATACATGGGACGATAATGCTCCAGCATTACTTGGGCCTCTGCCAAACCACTGCGATCTGCTTTGTTCACCACCAGAATCACCGGCGTCTCTACTGCCTGCAGCTGCTGGATCACATATTCATCACCAGTACCGGGGCCGGCGGCAGCATCAGTTAAAAACAGTATTAAATCAACCTCACGCAAAGTGCGCAAAGAAAGCTGCACCATTTTTTCGCCTAATTTATGTCGTGGTTTATGAATGCCGGGAGTATCAATAAAAATCATTTGATAATTATCGCTTGTAAGGATACCGCGGATTTGATTACGAGTAGTCTGTGGTTTGTCTGAAATGATGGCCATTTTTTCGCCGACCAAGGCATTCATTAAAGTCGATTTGCCCACATTTGGGCGTCCTACTAAAGCAATAAAACCGGAACGATACATCTAGTCTACCACCTCGATGTTTATTTTTCTCTTCCCTTTGTCAATTATCCTGCAGGCTGCGCTGTAAGTTCTGCCTGCCGCAGATAAAAAGCTTGACTAGACTAAAAAATAAAAGGATGTCGGTTGGTCAACCGGCATCCTGCTTAGTATATTAAAACTTATTATCCAGTTTTTGCGTTTATTAAGCCTGCTGCTGTGCTGCTGCTCTTCTGGCTGCCAAATCTTCATTAATCTTTCTCATTGTCTCATTGTCAAGCTTATAGAAAGACAGGAAGAATATGGCAATTAGCGCGCAGGCAATGGGCAGTAAAGTTGAAAGGTTAATCAGACCCTGGACTAACTGAGGAGTTGCCGGCGCATCTGC
>JAAYKP010000082.1 GCA_012522335.1 Bacillota bacterium | reverse complement strand
TCTTCCTCTGCCGCATCTTCCTCTTCCGACGACACGGGAAGCATAATGGCATACTCATGATCATTAACCATGATGATGTCCAGCAGCATAAATTCATGCTCGTGTCCTTCTTCGTCAACCAGTGTTACCAATTCGTCTGGTAGTTCATGCATTTTGTCCGTCATTACATTATACACCTCTTCCTCATTTGAGTAAACGCCCATATTCTTTACATTATTACCGCTTTTTATCCCTTTCGGCAGCAGCCTGGGCTGCCAGATAATTCTGCAGAAGCAGAACAGCCGCCATTTTATCAATCACTTTCCGGCGTTTTGCCCGACTGACGTCAGCGGCAACCAGCATTTTTTCTGCTTCCATGGTTGTCAACCTTTCATCCCACAGCTTAACGGGCAGTGCCAGCTCCTGTGAAATTTGTGCCGCAAATTGGGCAGACAGTTCAGCCCGCGGCCCAATGGTACCATTCATATTTTTCGGATAACCTACCACAATCAGACTGATTTCATATTCAGCACAGATCTCCCGCAGGCGCCGGACATCACTTTCCCAGTCACGGCGTCGTATGACTTCCACACCCTGGGCGGTCCAGCCCAGGGCATCACTAACCGCCACCCCGATGGTACGGTCGCCTACATCAAGTCCCAGGATACGCATCTTTTACCTCATAACTAATAGATTTTGAGACAAAAATCAGGGCAGTGTGCGCCGCAGTAGCCGCACAGCAGACAAGCACTACTGTCCACCACTGCTCGTCCGTTTTCCAGGCGCAGTGCCTGCTGCGGACAATACTCTACACACCTGCCGCAGCCAACACACCACTCTTGTATAACTAAGCGGCGATTTTTACGCCGCAGTTGCTCTGCCCACTGTGGAGAAACAGCCTCACCGGCAAACAAGGCGCAGTTATAGCGGACCTCTTCCTCATTTACCATACCCACAGCTACGGCATCTAAACATGATTGTGCCAGGGCAAACTGCAGCGCTTCCTCACTGCGCGGGATCAAATGACCGCCGCCTAAAGCTTTCATGGCAAAAATCCCCACGCCCTGCCGGTGCAGCTGCTGCAGCACCGCCAGCATTTCTTCCGCCGTACCGTCCTGAATGCCGATGCCGTGCAGATTAATTAATGGATGCACCACATCAATCTCGGGCATAGATAAAGCTGCCCGCGCAGCAGCAATGCGGTGCGTAGAAAAACCTATTGCCCGCACCAAACCCTGTTCTTTAGCTTCACATAAATATTCCAGGGCCGGGCGGTGGCCGGCCAATGTCAGGTGGGATTCCTGCTCGTGCAGCATAAAAATATCGATATAAGGAATGTTCAATTCTGTTAACGCCCGCTGCAGGGCAGCCTGCATGCCCTCCCTGGTGTAATCATACGATTTAGAGGAAATCACCGGCTGCTCCGGCCGGTGGCGTATCGCTTCACGCAGATAGGGATAGGTGCCATAAAGATCGGCTGTATCAAAAAAATTAACACCCAGATCTAAAGCAGTTTCTAACAACCGCACTCCTTCCTTGAGGGTTAAATCAGACTGCAGCGGACCCAGGGTAAGGGTGCCAAAACAAAGACGGGAAACACGGATACCCGTCTTTCCCAAAACACGATATTCCATATTACGCCTCGTTATCAAGTTTCCTTAAATATGAGCCCACCAATTCCTCTAACAACTCATCCCGTTCTAATTTACGGATAAGAACTCTGGCATTCTGATGGCTGGTAATGTAAGCAGGGTCGCCTGATAAAAGATAGCCTACAATTTGGTTAATCGGATTGTAGCCTTTTTCCTTCAATGCACTATATACCACCGCAAAAACATCCCTGGCCTGGTAAGTTTCATCATCAGGAGTCCGCTTGAACTTCATGGTCTGATCAATCGATTCCATACCTTCACCCCCAAGGACAGGATCATTATTAAGTAGAGTTATTCTACTTTAGCCTAATATTTCCTTTATTTTTGCTGACTTTGTACTAATTCATTTACTTTAGTCAAAGCGAAGTCCAACTGTGACGGATCTTTACCGCCGGCCTGCGCCATGTCGGGGCGTCCGCCACCGCCGCCGCCGGTAAGTTTGGCCACAGCACCTATCAGTTTTCCGGCATGATAGCCTTGTTTAACTAAATCCGGTGTAACTGCGCTTACTAACAGCACTTTACCTTCAGCTGTCGCGCCCAGAACAATAATCCCGGAGTCCAGTTTGTTTTTCAGACGGTCAGCCATTTCCCTTAATGTTTCCATATTACCGGCGCTAACCCGGGCACTCAGTACCGGCACACCGCTCTCGCGAGAGATATTGGCCAGCAGACCGTCTACTTCCATCCCTGCCAGCTTTAACTGCAGACGTTGGTTTTCACGCTGCAGATCTTTAAGTTCTGTCTGCAGTCCCCTGATTTTATCCGGCACCTGTTCCACAGCGCTTTTCAGCTGCCCGGCAGCCTGTTCTAAGAGCTGATTGCGCTGATTGAACCAGTGGTAAGCAGCGGCACCGGTAACTGCCTCGATGCGCCTTAACCCGGCCCCGATTCCTGCTTCGGAAATAATTTTAAACAGACCAATTTGACCGACAGAAGTGACGTGGGTACCACCACAAAGCTCCATACTATAATCAGCAATGCTGACTACGCGCACCTGCTCATCATATTTTCCTTCAAAGAGGGCAGTTGCACCCATCTCCCTGGCCGCATCCAAACTGGTCAAAGTAACGTCTACAGGCAGATCCTGCCATATCTTCTCATTGACACGTGTTTCCACCGCTGCTAACTGCTCCGGCGTCAGCGCGCTTAGATGACTAAAGTCAAAACGCAGGCGATCCTGTGCCACCAGTGAACCGGCTTGCTGGACATGTGAACCTAAAACCTCCCGCAATGCCTGATGCAGAAGGTGGGTAGCCGTATGGTTGCGACAGATGGCGCCGCGTTTGTCATCCCGGACAATCGCCCGCACTTTGTCACCTGTCTGCAGCTGACCGGAAGTAACCAGACCCTGATGAACAACCTGACCATCCGGGGCCAGAATAGTATCTTTAACTTCTATTGTCACCTGCGGTGAAGTAAGTAAACCGCTGTCTCCTACCTGACCTCCGCGCTCACCGTAGAAAGGAGTATGTGCCAATACCACTTCTACTTCATCGCCTTCCGCAGCTCTGCTGACAGGTTGTCCGCCTTTAAGAATTGCCAGCACTTCACTTTCTGCTGCCAGTTTCTCATAGCCGACAAATTCGCTTTCCAGGCCGCGCAGGTGGTGGTAGGCATTCATCTCCCCACCAAAACCGTGCTGTCCGCGCGCGCTGCGTGCCCGCTCCCGCTGCGCTTCCAGTGCCTCCTGAAAGCCGGCCTCGTCCAGCCGCAGGTTATGTTCAGCTAAAATTTCCTTGGTCAGATCAATGGGGAAGCCGTAAGTATCGTACAATTTAAAGGCATCGGCACCGGCTAAAGTGCCATTGGTACCAAGCTGATTCATGAGATCGGTCAAAATCTTCATGCCTTGTTCCAGTGTCTCATAAAAACGTTCTTCTTCCTGCTTGACTACTTGTTGAATATACTCCCGGCCCTTTGTCAGTTCGGGATAAAAATCGCCATATTCCCGCACAACTAAATCTACTGCACTATGCAGAAACGGTTCGTTAACTCCCAGCAGCTTACCATGCCGCACAGCCCGGCGCAGCAGCCGGCGCAAAACATAACCGCGTCCCTCATTACCAGGCAAGATGCCATCGCCGACCATGAAGGAGATGCCGCGCAAATGTTCGGTTATGATGCGCAAGGAAACATCTTCCGTTTCTGAATGGCCGTAAGGAATGTCGGTAATTTGGCTAAAATGCTCCAGCAAAGGCCTCATGGTATCTATTTCAAAAAAGTTATTAACTCCCTGCAGCACGACTGCTAAACGTTCCAGTCCCGCGCCGGTGTCAATATTGCGCTGTGCCAGGGGCACATATTCACCCTCGGCAGTACAGTTAAACTGAGTAAAGACCAAGTTCCAAACTTCCATAAAGCGGTCACAGTCACAGCCAACAGCACAATCAGGACGACCGCAACCGTGTTCCGGACCTAAATCAAAATATATTTCTGAACAAGGACCACAAGGACCTTGCCCAATTTCCCAGAAGTTATCTTCTTTGCCCAGGCGGAAAATACGGTCGGGTGACAAGCCGATCTTCTTGTGCCAGATCTCAAAAGCTTCATTGTCATCGAGATAAATGCTTGCATACAGCCGGTCTTCCGGCAGATTATAAACTGTAGTTACCAGTTCCCAAGCCCATTCAATTGCTTCTTCTTTAAAGTAATCCCCAAATGAAAAATTACCTAACATCTCAAAAAAGGTGCCGTGCCGTGCTGTACGCCCCACCCGTTCTATATCCGGAGTACGCACACATTTTTGACAAGTGGCAACCCGGGGATGAGGAGGCGTTTTTTCCCCCGTAAAATACGGCTTGAGCGGAGCCATGCCGGCACCAATCAATAATAAGGTCGGATCATTCTGCGGAATGAGTGGGAAACTTGGAAGAACCAGATGATCTTTACTTTGAAAGAAATCTAAAAACTTTGCTCGGATATCTTTGGACAGCATGCCAAACCCTCCCTGCATCATATCAAATTCCATTATATAAGAGGAAGTCAAATTGTGTCAATAAAATGCGCAGAGTACCACTGCTGACCATTCCCGGCAGCACTGTCAGATACGGTTGGCAGCCAGATCATAAGCATGTTTGAGAAAAATACGGGCAATGGCAGTAAAGGGAACAGCAAAAATGAGGCCCGGCAAACCAAAAATTTTACCTCCCAGAATAAGCACAAAGATCACTACCAGGGGGTGCAGACCCAGACTGCGCCCCAGGATTTGTGGCGAAATAATTTGGCTTTCCAACTGCTGTACCAGTGTATAGACAACTATCACTCTCAAAGCCAGGCCGGCAGAAGACAGCAATGCCAGGACGATGGCGGGAAGCGCGCCTATAATCGGTCCAAAATAGGGAATGATGTTGGTCAGTCCGGCAATAACGCCGAGAATAAGCGCAAAATCCAGCCCTATCACCTTTAAGCCGAGATAGGTTAAAAAGCCGACTAAAAAACAAATAATTAACATGCCGCGAAAATAGGCGCCTAAAGTACGGTCCATTTCACTGCCCACCGAAAGCAGCCAGGGGCGATATTTTTTAGGAAACAGTAAGACGATGGACCGCTTAAGACTATCCATATCCCGTAAGATATAATAAACAACCAGGGGAATAATCAAAATGGTAAAAAGATTGGAAAACAGACTTAACACGGTGCCGGTTACGCGCTCCAGGACGACCTGCACCTCTTCCTGCAGGGCTAAAAGATTTTGATCCAGTGCCAAGCGGATACTATCCGGCATATTAATGCGCTGATAATCAGAATGCAGATGCAGCAGAAAAGACTGTAACTGTTCTGTATACTGCGGGATCATCTCAGCCAGTTTCTGCATCTCGGTAACTAAAGCAGGAATGGCGGTTAAACCGAAGATGGTCCCGGCCAGAAAAAAGACTGCATAAATAAGTAAAATTCCCAGAGAGCGCGGTACCCGGCGTTTTTCCAGGAATTCCACTACAGGATTCAAGATATAAGCTAAAAATATTGCTGCCAGAAAAGGCACCAAAACTGCCAGCAGCACTGTGCCGGCACGGGCCAACCAGTACAGGAAAACTAAAACTATGACGGCAGCAGCACCGATTATTATATAGCGGTAATTACTGTGGCGGTAGTTTTTTGATGTCAGCAAAACTCTCACCCCCGTCTGTTTAGTTATCTATATGCGGGGAAAAAAAAGTGATGCTCCTAACCTAAAATGGTTTCCTCCACCAGTTGACTGTTTTGCGCCATTTCCTGCAGGTTGATCAAGGTACCTTCTTCATCCACATAGTATGCCGCAAATTCGTTTTTTCCGTTCAGCGTAAACTCAACCAGGCAGTTCCAGCAGTAGTATTGACCTGTTCCTACTTTACCGACATCAATCTGCCGGCATAAAGGACATTTCATAGCCTCACCCCTTCCCTAATCTCGAATAATCAGCACATCTTCCCCAATATGCAGCTGCAGTGATTCCTCTAACAACGGCCTGCCCTGCAGTAAATCATCTATCAGTCCGGTAGAGAGCCGCCAGCCTGTTACCTGTCCGCTTTGCTCATCAAACAAAACATCTTCCACAATACCCAGTTCATTACCGGTGCCTGAAACCATACGTTTGCCTATAGCCCGAAAAGTGGCCTGTGTTTCCAACTGCGGCGGATCACCTACAGCCAACATTCCTTCACTGTTTACCAAAACCATATCATTGCCGATGCTGACAATATCCTCATAAGGGTAAATGCGCCGTTGGGGCAGCCAGCCGCTCCCCTCAACTACCAGAGCCACTACTGTGGCGCCATACTCGTCCAGCAGCCATTCCCTGACCTTCCCTATCTCCCTGCCGCTGCTGTAATGGATTACAGGCAGCCCGCTCAACTCCCGGGAAAACCGCACTGTCACACCCCCAAAGCATAACCTATAGTATGCCCCGCTGCTGACAAATCATTCAGCTGGTATAATTCTCTAACAACCGCAGCAAATCATAAGTATCGGTAAAAGGAATTCCGACCTCCAGCAGTGAACGCAGATCATCTCTCACTTCATAATCAGTAATGACATGCTTTAGTGTACCGTGCGGCGGCAACCCGTCATAAATGGCCAGATGGTTATCATAAACGCCAAGATAACCCTGATATTCCACCGGTGTTGGGGGCCCTGGCTCACTGGCATCGGCAGCACCAAAAAGAATAGCTCCCTCCGCTGTCTGCGGCGCTGCAGCTGTGGCACCTGGCAGTAAATCAGTGATAAATCTGCCGCAAACTAAACCAACTAACAGTCCAAGAGAAAAAACAATAAGCAAATGAATTCCCGGATGCCGCTTAAGAAACATAAAAAAACCCCCCTTTCACGTTCTTACTTTATAAGTTTCCCGTGAGCGGGGGGTTTATACTATTAACTATTCATTGGCTAGAGCTTCGGCCACTTCGGATGGAAGATCCAAATTAGTATACACATTTTGCACATCATCATGATCTTCTAGGGCTTCAATTAAACTGACTACCTTGCGGGCATCATCCAGATCCGTAACTTCTACCGTATTCTCCGGAATCATGGTAATCTCTGCCTCTGTAAAACTATACCCGGCAGCCTCCAGTTTTTCCTTCACAGCTTCAAAATCATCAGGCGCGGTATAAATCTCATAAAGATCATCATCTGCTGTAAAATCTGCTGCCCCTGCGTCTAAGGCCTGCAGCATCAATTCATCTTCGTCAGCATCGGCCGCCGCCACCGCCAAATAGCCTTTACGGTTAAACATCCAGGCTACGCACCCTGTGGCACCCAAACTGCCGCCGTTGCGGGAAAAAATATGACGTATTTCTCCGGCAGTACGGTTGCGGTTATCAGTAAGGATATCCAGCAGCACCGCTGTCCCGGCCGGACCATAGCCTTCGTAGACTATTTCCTCATAGTTTACCCCGTCCACCTCACCGGCGCCTTTTTGTATGGCCCGGGTAATATTATCATTAGGCATATTGACAGAACGGGCTTTTTGCAAAGCCAGCCGTAAGCGAAAATTACCGTTAGGATCACTGCCGCCTTGTCGTGCAGCAGCCATAATCTCTTTAGAAATTTTAGAAAAGATTTTTCCTTTTTGCGCATCAGCGCGAGCTTTTTTGTGTTTAATATTGGCCCATTTTGAATGTCCGGCCATACCAATCCCTCCCGGTTAAACATTATGCAGCTGTACCCATTTTATCTTAACACGACTTGTATGAAGCGGGCAAGATGGTTAACTGTCGACAGCTGCTGTTTTACAGTTCTTATTACTCCCACCTGCTTTGCCAGTCGCTGAGCAACGTGCTGAGCATGACACAACACAAATTACCGCATCTTCAATTAACGGTAGAGTTTCTGGTATTGTGTATAGGCGGTGCGCGCTCTCACCAAGAATTCTCTGGTTTCTGTAAACGGGATTTCTGCCAGGTCGGCATAACGACCGGACCATACCCCACCGGCTAACCAACGCTTAACCTGCCCCGGACCGCCGTTATACGCCGCCAGGACCAGGTCCAGCTGACCGTTAAATTCCCGCGTCAGGTAAGCTAAATACCAGGTACCAAGGCGGATATTAATTTCCGGCTCTAAAATCTCTTCTTTCGTTAATGTATCCATCTGCAGCTGCTGCGCAATCCACTGGGCCGTCGGCGGCATGATTTGCATCAAACCAAGAGCACCTTTGCGCGAAACAGCCCGGGCATCAAATTTACTTTCTGTATGTATCACTGCCGCTACCAACAGTGGATCTACACGAAATTCCCGGGCATTTTTTTCAATGATTTGCCGCTGGTGATAAGGGTAGTATAATTTGCGGAAATAAGATGATCTATATAAGAAAAACAGGCAAATGATAATAATTAACACACAAAGCAGCCGCAGCCGGCTGATAAAGTCAGTCATTTACACACTCCCGTTGTAAAAGCTGCCATAGTTCCCGCACTTGTCTTTCCGTCTCGGTAAGCTCTCCGTTGTTTTCAATCACATAATCGGCGCGAGCCACTTTTTCCGTGAGCGGCATCTGCGCCGCCAGACGCCGGTATGCCTGTTCCCCCCGCAGACCGTCACGTGCCGCAAGTCGGGCCAACTGCAGTTCTTCCCGGGCCGTCACGACAATAGTACGGTCAACATCATTTTGGAAATCTGTTTCAAACAGCAAAGGAACTTCCACAATGGCAATACAAACGCCTTCAGAGCGGGCGGCGTCTAACTTGTCATACATTAAGGCACGAATGGCCGGATGAGTTATCTTTTCCAGTACTTGACGTTTTCCCCTGTCACGAAAAACTATTTCCCCCAGTTTTTTGCGATTAAGCTGCCCATCCGGCAGTAATATTTCCTGACCAAAAACACGAACAATTTCCTGCCAGGCCGGTTCCCCCGGCTCAACAACAATGCGGGCCAATTGATCAGTATTGATTACACAGGCGCCTTGCTTGGCAAAAAGTGCCGCTACCGTTGATTTACCTGTGGCTATACCTCCTGTTAAGCCAACAACTAACACAGGACTCCCCTCCTATGGTAAATAGTATACCAAAATCAGCAATTTATTGCGCTCAAGTATTTGTTTTTTGCAGCTAATATTTGCTATTATTTATGCAAATATTTTTTAAACTAATTATTTCCCTGTTAATTCACAATTCTTAATGTTAAAATAAAACTAAAGAAGCTGGAGGAGGCCGATCTATTGTTTAAAACCACATCTTATTTTACAAAGGTATTTCAGGAAGTTTTCCCCAAACTGATGCACTACTTAGAAACAGAAGAAAGCAATGAATTAACCGGCCTGGGCATCACACCGGTACAAATAAATGCTTTATTAGTTCTTTTTATGCAGGACGGCCGCACCATGGGGGAATTAAGCTCCGAGATATACCTGGCAGAAAGTGCAGCAACCCGATTGGTGGATCGTTTAGTAAAATTGAACCTGGTCAAACGTCAGGGTGATGAAAGAGATCGCCGCGTAGTAAGAGTCTTTTTAACGTCTTACGGCAAACAGCTGGCAAGTTTGGTTTTTGAACGGCGCACAAAGCGGTTTAACGATCTGGCTGCCCGTCTCACTGCTGAAGAACGGGAAATGTTAGTCATCTCAGTAAAAGCTGTGCTGCGTGTTTTTGAAGAAATTGATCAAATGAAAGAAAATAATCTTGATGATTAAAGACCGGAGCAGTCCGGTCTTTTCCAACTCTACACCTTTTTTCCCCTGCTGTCACTCCGGCCGTCAGTATGCGCGGCAAAACCATCTTTCTGCAGCTGCTGTCTGATCATTTTAATTGTCGCCGCAATATCCGGCGCGGTAACTAAGGCCGAAATCATGGCTGCACAGTCAGCGCCGCCGGCAAAGACTTGTGTAATATTGGTGGCACTGATGCCGCCGATGGCAACTAAAGGCACATTATATCTCTCTTTAAGGTAAGCTAACAAATCTACACCGACAGGAGCGCCGGCATCCAGTTTCGTCCCGGTGGCGAAGACAGGGCCCACTCCGAGATAATCTGCGCCCCCAGCCACAGCGGCCGCTGCTTCCTCAGGATTACCGGCCGAAACACCAATGACCAGCTCCGGACCCACCACGCTGCGGACAACATCAACAGGCAAATCATCCTGCCCTACATGAACGCCACCGGCCCTGACAGCTAAAGCAATATCCACATCATCATTTACAATAAACAAAGCACCGGCTTCTTGGCACATGCGGCTGATCAGCAGACACTGCTCATATTTTTCCCGCTTTGTCTTTTCCTTTTCACGATACTGGATAATTTTCACACCGGCCTGCAGCAGTTCACGTACAATCTCCAGGTTGCTGCGTCCTGCGGACATGGACTCACAAGTAATAGCATAAATATCAGTGCACAAAAACCTAGCTGACATCAGTTTCATCCTTCCTCTCCAGAGATGATAGCCGCTGCAGGTGCGGCCTGATTTTTCGGGCCAAGACTGCAGCGATTAAGACTTTCAACAAATCACCGGGCAGGTAAGCAAGCATCGCCCCAAGAGCCCCTGCGGGCGTAATTTGCAAAACCCTGGCCATCTGTAAAATTCCCGGCAGATAGACAGCCAGAACGCCGCCCACTGCTGCCGCACCGGCTAAATGCAGCCATGTAGACTGCTTCTTCCGTTCAGTCAGCTTACCGGTTAAATATGCTCCCACAACAAAACCCCAGATAAAGCCGCCGGTATGCCCGGCTATTACACCCACACCGGCAGTACCTCCGGCAAAGACCGGCAGCCCGACAGCCCCCAGCAGGAGATAAACAAGCTGACTCATGGCTCCCTTACGTGAACCGAGCAGCATCCCGGCCAGCATCGCCCCCAGGGATTGACCGGTCACGGGAGGGAAACCGCCGGGGAGAGGAATAACCAGATAAGCCAAAAGTGAGGTTAACGCAGCAAAGAATGCAATCAGAACTAAATCACGTGTGGAGAACTTTTCTGTCATGTGCTGCCTCCTTGTGGCAAAAGCTGTTTTTACATTACACAAACAGTCTGTGTAAATTTAAGAGCCGGCTTGGTGCCGGCTCTTTTCTTTA
>JAAYKP010000081.1 GCA_012522335.1 Bacillota bacterium | reverse complement strand
AGAGGAAGATGCGGCAGAGGAAGAACAAGAAGCAATAGTGTTTCGCATTGATGACAGTGATGGTGAACAGTCTTTGACGGTGGTTGAAGATGATGAGGAGTGGGAGGCTGTAGCCGCAGCCTGGGAAGAGATGGCGGTCAGGGAATTTGATGAATGGGATGACGAAGAGTAAGCAAGAAAGATCACGGAGGTTGCGCAGATGACAAAGGGGAGAGCGCGACGACTGCTGGCGGGTTTTTTGCTTGTGCTGGTCGTGGCGGTAGCTTTATTTGCCGTTCAATTGAATATTTGGCTCAAACCGGTGCCGGCGCTGGCGCAGGAGGAATCAGTGCTGGTTACCATCCCGTCAGGGGCTTCTTCGGTGCGGATTGCCAATCTGCTGGCGGAAAATAAACTGATTCGTAACGCAACTGTCTTTCGCTATTACGCTAAATTCCGCGGTATGGACCAAGGTTTGCAAGCCGGTAATTACATTTTTCGTTTCGGTATGACGATGGATGAAATCCTGCAGCAGCTGCTGGAGGGAAAGGTTTACCGGCCGACAGTTAAAGTTACTATACCGGAAGGTTACACAATTGAACAGATTGCACAACGCCTTGAAGCCGTAGGCTTAGTGGAAGCAGAAGCCTTTTTAGAGGTGGTGCGGGGTGCTGAGCCTGAATTAGGCAAAGTTGTGACCGGTCAGCGCTATGCGCTGGAAGGTTATCTATTCCCCGACACCTATGAATTTGATGTTAATGCTGCTCCGGAACAAATAGTGCAGCGGATGCAGGCACGCTTAGCAGAGATTCTGACGCCCGAACGGCGTGAAAAGGCCGCTGCTTTAGGTCTGGACATTCATGAACTGCTGACGCTGGCTTCTTTGGTGGAGCGGGAAGTACAGTCACCTGCTGAACGTGATATGGTTGCCGGGGTGATCTTTAACCGCCTGAAGAAAGGAATGCCTTTACAGTTCTGCTCTTCAGTGCTTTATGCTTTAGGTGAACATAAAACAGAAGTTTCCATTGCAGATACTAAAGTGGATTCGCCCTACAACACCTATAAATATCCGGGACTGCCGCCCGGACCGGTGGCTTCCCCCGGTAAATCAGCCATCGATGCCGTTTTGAACCCTGCAGATACAGACTATCTTTATTTTGTAGTTAAAGGTGACGGTAGTGGGGAACACTACTTTGGCCGTACTTTAGCAGAACATGAGGCCAATATTGCCAAGTCGCAACAAAATGAAAAGAAACGTAAGTAGGCGTTACTATGCAGAAACCAGAATTACTTGCTCCGGCAGGAGATTTGGAAAAACTTAAAATGGCCGTGCTTTATGGTGCGGACGCCGTTTATCTGGCCGGCAAAAGTTTCGGCATGCGAGCTTTTGCCGGTAACTTTACAGAAGACCAGATGCGTGAAGGAATTGCCTTTGCCCACCAACATGGTGTCAAGGTTTATGTTACCGTCAATATCTTTGCCTATAACGAAGATCTTGCTGAATTACCGTCCTATTTAAGGCAGCTGGAAGCCCTTCATGTTGATGCCCTGATTGTTGCTGATCCGGGTGTGCTGGCTCTGGCAAAGGAAACAGTGCCTAATATGCCCTGTCATTTAAGCACACAGGCCAACACTACCAACTGGCGCAGTGCCAGGTTTTGGGAGGAGGCAGGCGTTGACCGTGTAATACTGGCACGAGAGCTAACACTGGCGCAAATAAAGGAGATCAGCCGGCGCACCTCTTTAGAGCTGGAGGTTTTTGTCCACGGCGCTATGTGCTGGGCATATTCCGGCCGCTGCTACTTAAGCCAGCACCTGGCAGGGCGTCATGCCAATCGTGGTGAATGCGCACAGGCCTGCCGCTGGAGGTATCATTTAGTTGAAGAACGGCAGCCGGGCGAATATATGCCCATTGAAGAAGATGAGCGCGGTATCTACATTTTGAATGCCCGTGATCTTTGCCTGCTGGACCACCTGGGTGAGTTAGCGCAGGCCGGAGTCCACAGTTTTAAAATTGAAGGACGCATGAAAAGCGTCCATTATGTGGCCACAGTCACGCGGGTCTATCGTCAGGCCATAGACGCATATCAGGCTGATCCGGAAAACTATACAGTTGATCCGGCCTGGCACGAAGAACTGCATAAAATTAGTCACCGGCCTTATACTACCGGCTTTTTCGACGGTAATCCCGGTGCTGCCGGTCAGGTTTTTGACAGCTCTGCCCAGGTTGCCAGCCATGAATTTGTCGGTGTAGTACGTGCCTATGACGAAGCTGCCGGACGGGCGGTGGTCGAAATGCGCAATCGTTTTGCCGCAGGTGAAACCTTGGAGGTGGTGGGACCCCATACACCCAGCCGCCGGTTCACTGTCAGTGACCTGAAAAACAGTGCAAACGAACCGATAGCCGAGGCAATCCTCGTCCAGGAGCATGTTTCCTTCGCCATCCCCTTCTCCGTAGAAGAATATTCACTCCTACGACGCAAAAAACCGTGACAGGGGACGGTTCCTTGTCACGCTTTCTCACCTCCTTTTTCACCTTAATCGCAAATCTTTCTCCTGGTATGGCTGATACAGCCATACTTTTTTATTTTTATTTAATTCTTAGCTGATCAATAACAAGCTGTCAGAGGTTTGGCAGGAGCAGCCCTGTCATTTCGTTTTCAACCATTATTTGCTTTAGGATGTTCCAATACTGTGAAGATATCGTGGAAACAGCTTCCTGAGCTGCAGTTTCACAATTTCAGTTTGTGACAAGGAACCGTCCCCTGTCACACTGTCACAGGTATAAAATTACCCCCGCTGAGGCAGACTAAAGTGTTAAGTCTGTTAGGGGGGGTTTTGATGCGCCGCACAGCAAGACAAAAAAGAATAGTGGCGATGATTGGCTTTTGCTGTTTGCTTGTTAGTGCGCTTATCGGTCGCCTTTTTTATTTGCAGATTATTAAGGGACGCAGTTATGCCGAACGGGCCGCAGCACAGCGTTCAGCGGCTTATGTATACGATTCGGGGCGCGGTCAAATTCTGGACCGTAATTATCAATCATTACATGCCGTGAAAGAAAAAGTCGGCGGCAGCCTGCAGGCTGCTTTGGTGCCCTATAATATTCCGCCGGAGATGCTGACAGCACTGGACATAGAAGAGGAGATTCGCTACCACAAGGGCTCCTTAGCTTCACATGTTACCGGCTATATTAAAAAACCACGTAATCCGATGCAGCCGCAGGACGGGCTGGCCGGTTTAGAACGTGCTTTTAATAACGAGCTCTGGGGTACCCCTTCCGCCGTAGGTGTAATAATTGACGCAAAAAAAAGGATGATTTCCGGTTTAGGGGTTAACGAGTGGCGCTATGAGCACTTTCGCCGTCCTTACCATCTAGTGACGACTATTGACCGTCAGCTGCAGAGCATAGTGGAAACAGTTGGCAGCAGCCTGATTGATAAAGGGGCGGTAGTTTTATTGGACCCTAAAAGCGGAGATATTGTGACTATGGCTTCCATCCCGCGGTTGTTGGTGGAAGAATTGTATAACGGTGCCAGTCAAGAAGCCTTGCAGGCAATGGAAGAAGGTAATGCCTACCTTAATCGTGCTTTGATGCAGTATCCTACCGGGTCGGTTTTTAAGGTTTTGCTGGCCGCCGCGGCGCTGGAAGAGCGGCTGCCGGAACCGGAAGGCCAGTTTATTTGTGATGGCAGTTATGAAATCGGGAATCGGGCCATTAGCTGCTACAACGGTACCAGCCATGGTGTAGTTGATCTCCATGAAGCTTTGGCTGTTTCCTGTAATGGCTACTTTGTTAATTTGGCTGAACGTTTGGGGACAGAAAAAGTTCTGGCCATGGCGCGCCGCTTCAAATTAGGGCAGAAGACAGGTGTTCCCCTGGGTGGTGAGATGCCGGGTAAAATACCCAGCGCCGCGGAGCTTCCCTATCGCGGTGATTTGGCTAATACTGCCATCGGGCAAGGCCTGGTTGCAGCCACGCCACTGCAGTTAGCACGAATGATGGCCATTATAGTTAATGACGGCCGTGATATTTACCCGCGGCTGGTTTCCAAAATTATCGATAAGAACAGTAATATCGTGAAAAATTATCCTCTGCAGCTGGGAAACAGGGTAATTTCACCCCTTGTTGCCCGCCAGCTAAAACAAATGTTAACTACTGTTGTCAGCAGTGGATCTGCAAGCAGTGCTGCCAGTCGGCTATATCAGGCTGCAGGTAAATCAGGTACAGCCGAAACAAGTAAGAGAGGTATCAGCCATTCCTGGTTTGCCGGTTATGTTAGCCTTGAGAATCGTACTTTGGTGGCAGTAGTGTTCCTGGAAGAGTGGCAGCCGCAAAAACCTACTGCTTCTTCGATCTTCAAACAGATTATGGAAGCAGTTGCAGCTGCCCAAAGCTAAAGCTTGACTTTTACAGCTGTTTATGAGTAGAATTTTAACTAGCTGCTTGTCGTGAAGAAATAGACAGAATATTTAGCAAAGACTGGGAGGTCGAATATGGTTTCAGAAAAAGAAATGGGTGAAGGCAATGTTTTGCAGCTAATTATTAGCTTTTCAGGTCCGGCCATTACGGCGATGTTAGTAACCTCGATCTATAATATAGTAGATCGTATTTATATTGGTCGCGGTGTTGGATCGTTAGGAATTGCAGGTATTGCCATCGGTCATCCTTTAATGATGATTAAAGGTGCCACGGCGATGCTGGTTGCCATTGGTTCCTCGGCGCTGATTTCCATCAGCCTGGGACAAAAGAAAAAAGAGGAAGCAGAAAAACTACTGGGGCATGGCTTCACCCTGCTGGTTGTCTTTGCCGTTATTTCTTCTGCTTTAAGTTTAGCTTTTTTGACACCGCTCATGCGCCTTTTTGGTGCCAGCGACAATGTACTGCCTTATGCCGTTGATTATATGAGGATCATCTTAATAGGTAATGTCTTTCAAATGATTGGCCATGGCGCCAATAACTTTATTCGGGCAGAAGGCAGTCCGCGTACAGCCATGTTATCTTCCCTCATTGGCGCAGTTACTAATATCGTGCTTGATCCAATTTTTATTTTTCTTCTCAAGATGGGTGTTGCAGGCGCAGCCTTGGCCACCATTATTTCTCAGGCAGCTTCAGCCGCCTGGGTACTGCATTACTATCTGAGCGGGAAAAGCTACCTCAAGATTCGTAAAGTCAACCTGCGTCCTGAGCTGCCGCTTTCCTTAAAGTTGATGTCCCTGGGTACTTCTTCCTTTGTCCGACAGGTGTCAAACAGTATGTCAGTAGTTTTATTGAATAACAGTCTGCAGTACTATGGCGGTGATTTGGCTGTTTCTGCCATGGGGATTATTTTTAGCGTCCGCACCCTGCAGTTGATGCCTGTTTTAGGCATTAGCCAGGGTGTACAGCCCATTATCGGTTATAATTGTGGCGCGAAACAGTGGGGGCGGGTCAGACAAGCATTTACTTTAGCAAATGTACTGGCTGCCGTAGTGACTGTGCTTAACTTTATAGCCATTATGCTTTTTCCCGAGTTCTTTTTCCGCCTTTTCACCTCTGATGCTGATCTGATAGCAGTAGGAGTAGCCGGGATAAGACGCTATATGCTGTTCTTACCGATTTTAGGTTATCAGATATTGGGCGCTAACTATTTTCAGGCCGTTGGCAAACCTAAAAAAGCAATTTTCCTTAACCTCAGCCGTCAGGCTATCTTTCTGATACCGGCCTTACTGCTTCTGCCCCGCTGCTTCGGTTTAACGGGCACCTGGTCAGCGCAGCCGGCAGCCGATGCTTTATCCGTGATGGTTACTACATTCTTTGTCTGGCGTGAAATGCGCCGCCTCATACAGCTGGAACGCCAACCTCAACAATTGCTTTGACCGCTAAATAAACAAAGCTTAGCTGTCACAATTCCTCCACCGGGTGCATACACTACAATAGTGACATCTTGGTGGAGGTGTTTTTTTGATTCCAATCATCACCCTGGTGGCGGCTGTGGTCCGGGAAATCACCCTGCTTGTTTCCTACTTAAACAACAATTCTTTCCCCCGCCCCCTAACTCCGGAGCAGGAGCAGTATTATTTGGAGCGCCTGGCTGAAGGTGATCCCGAAGCCCGCAGTGTCCTGATTGAACGGAATCTGCGCCTGGTTGCGCACGTAATAAAAAAATATGAAAATACCGGTGAAGACCAGGAAGACCTGATCTCCATCGGTACTGTCGGACTAATTAAAGCCATTGATTCTTATAAGCTCAATAAGGGTACCCGTTTAGCCACTTACGCAGCCCGCTGTATTGAAAATGATGTCTCAATGTCAATAGGGTAGCGGGAATTATTGTAAATTACCCTTGCCTTATAAACTAGTAATTTTCAAATGTGTAAAGCGCCATTGGGCGTTTTTTTCTTTGTCCTAATAATGTTCATTGGAGGGCTGACTAGTGAGAAATTCTTATGATGCAGCAGATGTTTCTTGTTTGATGGATAACACGATTATCTTGGAAAGCGACTGGGCTTTTAGCTTATCTGCTTGCTAGACGGGGTCAGGATATCCGTATCAGTGACTTAGTGCAGGTAAAAAAAGATGGAAGGGATTCAGTTTGTAGTGCTCTTAAAGAGCTTGAGGAAGCAGGATGCATAATTCGCAGACAGGTAATTGATAAAAAGGGGCGTTTTGACGGAGTAGAATACAATTTTGTCAACAGGACTGAATAGCTTAAGGGGTGGGATTTGTGAGTAAACTCTTATTTAATGAACAGCCGTTAGTTAAACTGCCAGAATTAGCCTGTAAAATTGGATTAAACGAAGCGGTAATTCTTCAACAGTTAAATTACTGGATCATGAAAAGCAATAATATTCATGATGGAAAACGTTGGGTATACAATACATATAGTGGCTGGCAAAAGCAATTCCCTTGGTGGAGCTTAAGTACAATAAAACGTTCTTTAAAAAAACTAAAAACAATGGGACTCATTATTACTGCAAATTATAATCAATTACCTCAAGACAGAACAGTTTGCCAAAAGTATTACTAAAGGGGTTGTCCCTCCGGTAGTTAGAGAACTTCAAAAACATCATGTTACCGGCTCTGTTTTGTTCGGCGGTAACAAGCTCAATATGGTGCAATCTGTGGCGGGTTAACTGAAGTAGTGGCTTTGTAAGCTTTGCTGGTGAGAATATGGTTCAAGCCGTCCGAAGCGAATCCGTTCGGCAATAAGCCAAGAATCAAAATGATCCGTTTTGGGCCGTTTAGGGAACGTTTTTTGAAGCCAGCCACTAAGGCAGGGTTAACCTCGTAAACAAACCAGCCGTGGCTAATCCCTCCGGTGGATATCAAAAAATACCGTAAATGTGCGCCATAAACGGATGTAGCTTCAAACCCGACGTGAACATTTTTCGTTTCAAATGCGGATATAACATCAAAGATTTCATTAGCTCCGTCAAAATCATAAGTGCTTTTGCAGGTTTTTTATGAGCTTGGTATTACCCGGTACTGTGGGGTTATACGTTTTATGCCATAAAGGGGATTCAAGTCCTGCGGAATCGTGCTTTTTAGGTATTACCATCAAGGATGGAAAGTAGGCAAAAGGGAGGTTGT
>JAAYKP010000080.1 GCA_012522335.1 Bacillota bacterium | reverse complement strand
TAATGCGGCCTTTTTTCAGCCAGATGGCTTTCGTGCAGACTTTTTGCACAAAGCTCATACTGTGGGTCACAATCATGACTGCCTTAGCCGTATTAATCATTTCCTGGATGCGGGCACTGGCTTTTTCGTAAAAAGTCAGATCACCGGTAGCCAGCGCTTCATCGATAATAAAAAGATCCGGTTCCAGCATGGTGGCAATACTAAAGCCCAGGCGGGAGACCATGCCGCTGGAATAGCTTTTAATGGGATTGTCAATAAATTCGCCCAATCCGGAAAAATCAACAATATCCTGATAGACGGCATCCACCTTTTTTTTGGACATACCCAGCATTAAGGCATTTAAGTAAATATTGTCATGGCCGGTCAGCTGTTTATTAAAACCGGAGCCAAAACTTAACAGGGCCGAGACTTCACCTTTTGTCACCAGGCTGCCTTCGTCCGGCTTCAGGATGCCGCTGAGCAGGCGGCAGAGGGTACTTTTCCCGGCCCCGTTGGGACCGATGATACCCACAATTTCTCCCTGCTTAACGGTAAAACTGCAGTGCCGCAGGGCCCAGAAATCCCGCTCCGGCAGTTGATAGCAGAGACCCAGGTTGTCGGCGATGATGACCGACTCTTCACCAATTTTACTTTCCGTTTTCTGCAGCCGCAGGCGCCGTTTTTTGGAAACTTGTTTCAGGCCGCCGGCTTGTACCATCTGCCGGTACTGCTCACATACCGTGTGCGGGTCACCTTCGGCCATGAGGCGGCCTTTGTCGATCCAGATGGCTTTCGTGCAGTTGGCGGCTATAAAGTCTATATCATGGGAAACAATGATGACAACTTTAGCTTTGGCCACCAGCTCCTGCGTGCGGGCCATGGCCCGCTGGTTAAATTCGGCGTCACCGGTGCTGAGCGCTTCATCCAGCACCAGAATTTCCGGCTCTAACATGGTGGCAATACTAAAACCTAAGCGGGAGCGCATGCCGGAAGAATAGTTTTTAATGGGCTGGTCGATAAATTCCTCCAGACCGGCAAAGTCCACAATCTCCTGATAAATCTTTTCCATATGCCGGCGGGAGAAGCCCAGCATCATCCCGTTGAGAAAAATATTTTCCCGGCCGGTCAGTTCTTTATTAAAGCCGGTACCCAGGGACAGCAGGGCTGAGACTTCACCGTTGACGGCGATGCTGCCGCTGTCCGGGCGTAAAAGACGGGAAATGACACGGCAGAGGGTTGTTTTGCCTGCCCCGTTGGAGCCGATAATACCGATAATATCGGCGGCGCAGGCGGAAAAACTGATTGACTGCAGGGCCCAGAAATCACCCAGTTGGCCTCGGTTGCCGAGAAAGATTGATTTAAAATCTTCCCGCCTGCGGCCTGCTTTATATTTGACGCCCACTTCAGCAGCATCCACCAAAGGGGCAGTTGGTAGCAAATTATGCATCGCACTCACCTTTACAGGGCTTTAATAATTTTATGTTCATGCCGGCTGTAAAACGCCAGCAAAGCAATAACTGCCGCCAGGGAGAACAGACCCAGCAGAAGCAGCTTTTTCCATTCAGGGGGACTGTTATGCAGTAAAATATTGCGGTAGCCGGCAAGAAGCACCGAAATGGGATTAAGCTCCACGACCCAGGATAATCTTGCCGGTAAGCGCCCCCGCTCCCAGATTACAGGTGAGGCATAAAACCAGAGGCGCATCACATGGCTGGTAATATTGTCAATATCGCGGACAAAGACACACAGATAAGCAATAATCAGGGCGATGGCCAGTAAAAAGAGAAACTGGACCGCCATCACCAGCGGCAGCCAGATCAGGTTTATGCCCGGTACGGTACGGGTGAAAAAGAGATAAATAATGATAATAAGGAGACCGAAGAAAAAGTTAATCAGCTGGGAAAGGGACGTGCCAAGGGGAAAAATGGCTTTCGGTAAATAAACTTTGGAAACGATGCCGGACTGGTTCACAATGGATTTGGCGGAGGCGTTAACGGTAGAGCTAACCCAGCGCCAGGCCACCATGCCCACCACTAAAAAACCGCCATAACCGGGACCGCCGCGATTTAACAGGATCACCATCAGAAAGTAGTAAATGCCGATGCCCAGTAAGGGATCAAGCAGCCACCAAAGATAACCAAGATAACTGTTACGATGTTGTGCTTTCAGACCGGATGTAACCAGATAAAACATCAGGTCTTTTCTTTTGCTTATTTCTCGCAGATAGTGCAGCATTTTTTTACCAGCCTTTTGTAGTTTTAATCTAACTTAAATTGTAACACATTTTGTAAATCCTTGATACCGGCCATACTGAGCTCGCTTAAACTGTCAGGCGGGCAGAGAGACGGCCGCCGTCAGGAATCGGTAAAAAGTGCTTCGAATTCCCGGTAACATTTTTGGTTATAAGCGTCGGGATCAAAGTGATAGTTACCGGGTACTTGTCCTTTCAGGAAGGCCCGCAGCCCCTGGTAGATGCTCTCCACATCCTGTTTGATAACTAACTGACCGTTTTCTACCAGCACATCACCGGCAGCGGCAAAATCTGCCAGCAGAATGGGCAGCCCGACCAGACGTGCTTCCAGCACCACCAAGCCTTGTCCTTCGTAATAAGAAGGAAAGACAAAGCAGTGGCAGGCTTTCATGAAAAGGAAAGGATTGCTTAAGTTGCCGACCAGAAAAACTGCTTCCTGCAGCTCTAATTTGCTGATCTGTTTTTCTAAATGGGGACGCAGATCGCCTTCACCGATAATATAGAGGCGACAGTCAGGATTGTCGGCATAGAGTTTGGCAAAGGCAGTAATCAGGTTGGCATGGTTCTTTTCCGGTGACAAACGGCCGATGGTGACAAAATTAATAGTGTGGGGGCTGGGCAGTTTAATTAAATCGGCCAGGATAATTTCCCCGCCATCCTGAGCCTGGGGACGCAGCAGATAGGCGGCGCCGTTGATTATGATGTCCGGCTCCTGCTTCAAACCGTCTTTTACCCGCTGAAAGTCTATCGTATTAGTGGCATAGGTAAATTTAGCATAAGTCTCCGCCGTGGCCAGGTTCTGACGATTAACTTTCATAATGGCTTTACCGCAGGCCACAATTTTATCGTAATAAGGATACAGTGTAAAAACTGCCCGCATGCCTGCCTGTCGTTTGCGGTAAGTTCTTTCCTGACCCGCTACCATTCTGTTTTGATCAACCAGCAAATCATTATGCTGCCAGATAAAACGCCTGGCTCCTTCAGCCTGCATCATTAAATAATTAAAAAAGGGACCGTAACCGGAAAAATCAATGACATAATCAAAACGGCTGTCGCCGAAACAGCGGGCAAACTCCCGGCTGAACAGACGACGCGGGAATAACACCTGCAGGAGCTTATTGCCAAGCCCGTAGCGCCTGACTAATTGATAACGAATATCTTCAATCAGGGTAGCGCTGTAGGTAGAAATACGGGCAAAAACCCTGACCTGCGGGTGTATTTTTTCTATATTTGC
The DNA here is from genome assembly GCA_012522335.1 of Bacillota bacterium. GTDB lineage: Bacteria > Bacillota > Dethiobacteria > Dethiobacterales > Dethiobacteraceae > UBA9865. The sequence continues at coordinate 10,406 of JAAYKP010000080.1, read as the reverse complement.
TGCGGCCTCAGCTGTTTTGGGCTTAGGCACAATTAAGGAGACATCAAACTGCTTGTAGTCAAGATGATTTAACAGGCTCAGCAAAGAGTAGGTTACTCCGTTTGTCTGCAGCTGGCCGGCGTAAAGCAGCAGTTTCTTTTTTTCTGTACTAAAGTCGGTTAAGACGTTATAGGGCTTTTCATTTTTCTTAAATACAATCTCCAGCACCTTTTCCGCCACATGTCCGTCATCATACTCGCAGACCCAGGCTTTAGTGCGGGCGTAAATATCGCGGTACTGCCGCTGCACTGCATCGAGATGCCTTAGCCAGCGGCCAATGTCGTTTAGATCTTTACTGGCCGGGCCCGGCAACTCGTCCAGGGTAAAGTAAACGCCGCGTTGATCCTGATACTCTTCCAGATCAGGAATATAGAAAAGTATGGGACGGTCGGTAAACATAAAGTCGAAAAAAATACTGGAGTAATCGGAAATGAGAATATCTACTGCTGACAGCAGCTCATTGGTATCAATAGTTCCCGGAATAAAAACCTGATGGTACTGTTTGGTCTGCTGCTGCCGTAAATGTTTAGCTACGGCAGGATGGGGCTTAATCAGTATCTGATACTGCTCTGTATCAACCTGCTGTCTTAAAGTGGTCAGCACCTCCAGGTACTCGTTAATACTGTAATCCGGTTTAAAAAAGTTGTCCCCGCGCCAGGTGGGGGCATAAAGTATAATTTTTTTGTCTTCCTCCACCGCGACCCCCAGGGAGCGCAGCTTGGCCAGCACCTCCGCCCGGGGTGTCTGCAGCAGCAGATCATTGCGCGGATAGCCGTTTTCGATAATCTTACCTTCATAAAGACCATCTAATTTATAGGCTTGGCGAAAAATTTTCGTGGTAAAACGGTTGGCGGACAGAATATAATCGGCGGCCAATAAGTTGCGCAGCATATTACCGCTGGCCAGTTTGCCGTTGGGCATATCAAAACCTAATTTTTTAACAGTAATGCTGTGCCAGGTATTAAGGTAAATCTGCCCTGGTTTTTTGGCGAAATAACCGGCAAAGGAAGTGTTATTGATTAAGTACTTGGCAGAAACCAGGTATTGAAGATACTGGTCTGACTCGTGCTCCACGAAAATAACATTGGGATAGTCCTGCCAGCTCCGAATCAGCTCCTGCTGTTCAGCCAGGTTTTCCAGCACCCAGACATGACGGAACTGTGAAAATAAATCATCCTGCAGAAAGGCTTTAAAAATGGCATAGGGGTTGCAGGTCATCCCCCGACCGTACGATGATTCATAAAGAATTAAATCATCCTGCACTTCATATTGATAATAATACTTGGCGTATTTAGCACGTAAGATTTTCGGTGCCGATTTTTGCCTGCCGCGCAGGTAAGCATAAACTAGCTTGAGAAAGTCCAGGCTCTGAGCAGCTAGTTTTTTCAACATGCAACCACCTCTAATTTCCTTTGGGCCTTACTCCCTGCCGCGTCTACTCCCCTGTTTCCTCCGGCTCGGGGGGAGTCGGCGGTTCAGGCTCTGTTGGCGGTTCTTCCGGCCCGCCCGGCTCTGCCGGTGTTTCCGGGTCCTCAGGCTGTTCTGGCTCCGGCGGGGTTTCCGGTTCCTGTGGGTCGGGCGGCGCCTGGGCATCGATATGGATGCTGACGGCAACGGAGTCGGAAACGACACGGTGGTTAACCGCTTCTAAGCGGTAACGGTAAGAGCTGCCCGGGGAGACATCCAGATCAGTATAAGCGGTGTCTTCCAGTTTGCCGGCCAGCAGCACTTCTTCCCGCCCGTTAACACTGCGGTAAAGATTATAGGCCAGGTTGTGGCTGTCTCCCGCCCGCCAGCTTAAATCAATGCGGAAGCGGCCGTCCTGACTGACCACCCCGGCGGCAAAGGCCGTGGGTGCCTTTGGTATGGTATCCGTTAAAGGCTCCTGGTAAGGCGGTGTATAGTCAATGCCGAAGACATCCCGCATCACCGTGGAGATAATGTGGCGGTCCAGCACCATATAATAAATACCGTCACGGGATTGGCCGCCGCCCTTTAAAGTATGCTGCTTAATGGCGCCGCGGCCCAGTTTGCCCAGATACATGGCCAGGGAGATAATCTGCTGATTGCTGAGATTGGTATCAATTAATTCCTGATAGGTGTTATAGAGGGTGGGAATATTCTTAATCAGACCTTCATTACGCAGATGCTCCAAAGTGGCCAGCAGCAGTTCGGTCTGGCGGTTGACACGACCGATATCACCGCCCACACTGCGGGTACGCAGATACCAGAGGTAATCCTTACCTTTCAGGATTTGTTCCCCTTTAGTGATGCGCAGCTTACCCTTAGTGTCGTAGACATCATAGGGGACATCAAATTTCACGCCGCCAATGGCGTCCACCATTTTCACCACCGCATCCATATCCACAGAGGCATAGTAGTGAAAAGGCAGGCCACCTAAAAGATTGCTGATACTGGATAAAGTGTAGTTAATGCCGCCGGCATGGCTGTCATCACCGGGGCCGTATTTATAGCCAAAATAGTAGGCATGATTGATTTTATCGTACGTGGGTGTGTCGGCAATGCGGACATAGCTGTCACGGGGGATGTCAATGATATGCACCTGATCCTCATCAAAGTTAATGGACACAACTTTAATGGTATCGGTGCGGTAAACGGAATAAATTTTATCACGTGCCTCGCTGCCGTCAAAACCTAAGAGCACAATATTAACAATATTTTTACTGAAATAGTTTTCCACATCCCAGTTCACTTCCGGCGGCTTTTCTTCGTTGGGTGTCGGCAGTGGAGGATCGGGGAAAAGCGCTGCCGGTCTGGTCAGACGGTAGTAGTACCAAACGCCGCTGCAGAGGGCAGGAATCAGCAGCAGTAAAATAACTGCTAAAACCTGTTGAGGGCGTCTCCAACGCTTAAACTTCTGCCACATTCTCTGTACAAAATGCCCTGAGGCGTCTGCCGGTCGCTCATACTTGTCCATACTCCAACCTCCACTAGTCCCTTGATTGAGGATAAATTCTACAGCTGCTGACAATTCCCTTTATTTGTTAAGTAAACTAAGCTATTATTTAATAATGTTAAGGAGAAAAGAAGCGCGCTTAATTTTTGCCGGGGGCCTAATCTATAGTGTAACAGATTTTGCGGCCGGCGGCGCATTTTTTTACCGGCAAAAAAAAAAAAATGATGGTGCCAGCACCATCAGCAGAAACAAAATAAATTTAAATGGCATGGAAGTTGGTAACGGTGGCCTTTTCCCAGCGCAGGTAGCGGCGTACCGTTTCCTGCAGCTCGTCTTCGTCCAGCAGCACATAGGAGATACCTTCAATGGTAGCCACCCTGCCACGCAGCTGGATCGTGGGCAGGCGGGAAAAATCCAGGGTGGCGGCCGTGCGGGCAAAATTGATTAAAGTGGGCGGACTCATATCGGTACGCAGATGCCGGGCAAGCTGCTCCGTCAGCAGCGGCAGCCGCAGCAGGCTTTCCCGTTGACGCAGGCGCCCCATGATGGCTTTCATGACCTGCTGCTGACGGCGCATGCGGCCAAAGTCACCTTCGACGTCGGAGCGAAAGCGGGCATAAGTTAAGGCCTGGCTGCCGTTTAAATGCTGTGGACCCGCCGCCACAAGCGGTTTGCCGTCCTGACCGATGATTTCCCGCTCCACCTCAAGCTCGATGCCGCCTAAGGCATCAATCATCTGCGCAAAGCCGGTAAAATTGGTATACAGATAGTAATGCAGGGGCACATTTAATAGATTCTCCACCGTCTGCCGCAGCAGCGCGATACCGCCAAACTGCATGGCGTGATTAATTTTATCCAAACCATGTGCGGGGATCGGCACCCGGGCATCACGGGGCAGGGAAACTAAAGCGGCTTCCCGGGAATAATGATTGATGCTTAAAATCATGATGGTATCGGCGCGGCTCGCTTCCTCCCCGCGTTGATCCACGCCTGCAATCAGCACATTGACGATGCCGGGCATGGTGTGGCGCGGCAGCTGTTCCGGCAGCGGTGAACGTTCATAAATGCGCAGCCAGACAGAAAGCAGCCAGAGCAGCGGCAGCAGCAGCAGGACAATAATTGTTTTACGCTTCATGCCTGGAACTTTCAGCTTCATGCTCGTCTCACCTCACACAAAATAGCCCCTCTCCCATAAACTGTGCTATCGGGACTTTCTCTATTCCTGCGCATTACCAGGACTTTCTTGACTGCAGCGGCAGGAAAAAAGCGGCGGCAGGTGGAAATAAAAAAATTAAGAGAATGTGGAGGGGTAACATGGGCATTAGAATTAAAAATGTCACTGAGGTGAGGCGGCGTCTGTTTGAATTAATGGACACTCTGCAGAACGGTCCTATTTTTATTGCCAAAAAAGGGCGTGTCTCGGCCGTTTTAATGGATTTAGCAGATTACCATACCCTGTTGGGTGAACTGGAGGATTTAACAAATCTGGTACATACCATGGGCGAAGGTGAGTGCGGCTGCAGCGAGGACGACACTGTCCGGCAGATCCTGGCCCTGGATGAGTGCGGCGATTAAAAAAAGAACGAGGTTTTTATCCTCGTTCTTTTTTATCTTCACTGCAGAGCGTGCGGTGTGCCTGCAGAGGAGTTTTATTTAGATGTTGGAGGCAAAACGCTTGGGCGAAATGAGCGTGTGGGTCAGCCGCTCCAACTGTGCCAGGGCTTTACCTGTCCCCAGGGCGACACAGGCGACAGGATTTTCGGCGACAAAAACATTAACCCCCGTTTCCTGGCTGATGAGCCTGTCCAGGCCGTCCAGGATGGCTCCGCCGCCGGTCATCACAATCCCATGGTCGATAATGTCGCCGGCTAACTCCGGCGGGGTAATCTCCAGAATGTGGCGCACACACTGTACAATGGCTTCCAGCGGTTCCTGAATGGCTGCCAGCACGTGATGGGAACCGGCCATGATAGAGCGCGGCAGACCGGAAACCATATCGCGGCCGCGAATTTCCATCTCCAGCTCTCGGTTGCCGGGGAAGGCTGTACCTACTTTAATTTTCAGTTCTTCTGCCGTTCTTTCCCCAATCAGCAGATTAAATTCTTTTTTTATAAAACGCACAATGGCTTCATCGAAATTGTTGCCGCCCACGCGTACACTTTCGGTAACCACTGTTTCCCCCAGCGATAAAACGGCCACATCGGTGGTACCGCCGCCAATATCAATTACCATATGGCCGGTAGGCTGGAAGATGTCCAGGCCCGCACCCAGGGCGGCTGCCCGCGGCTCTTCAATTAAATAAGCATCCCGGGCTCCGGAGCGCCGCAGTGCCTCGATAACTGCTTTTTGCTCCACGGTGGTGGTGGCGGCAGGGATACAAACGATGACGCGGGGGCGCAGGAGTCTCCTTTTATCGCTTACGGTGGCAATAAAGTGGCGCAGCATAATTTCCGTAATGTCAAAATCGGCAATGACACCCTCCCGCAGCGGCCGGATGGCAACAATGTTGCCGGGGGTGCGGCCCAGCATGCGGCGCGCGTTTTCACCCACCGCCAGCACTTTGCGTGATTGCTGTTCGATGGCGACCACCGACGGTTCATGCAGAACAATACCTTTATCGCGTAAATGAACCAGCACGGTAGCTGTGCCCAGATCTATCCCCATATCTGTTCCTAGATTCAAAACGATCTCACCTCTGCTTGTCAGCTTGTCCGGGTAAAAAAGCACCGGATAGGATAATTCCTCTTTATCTTTCTTTATATTTCGCTAGCTTGGGTAATTTTCCTTTTTTACTCATTTTTTTTCTCCCGCAAATACTTTTTCCGTGTTGCTTCCCCACCCCGCAAATGGCGTTCAGCTTTGTTTTTCTCCAGGATCGCTTTGATCTCACGCGCAATATAGCGATTGATATAGGGGAGTCGCTCGGTAATATCTTTATGGACGGTAGACTTGGAAACTCCAAACTTTTTTGCCACCTGCCTGACTGTAGCGCCTGTTTCCAGTATATAATTGCTGATTTCCAGCACGCGCTGCTCAATATAATCCTGCATCGGGCCGCCCCCTTCATCTATCTTGTTAAAAAATATATGTACAGTGGGGGCTTTTATGACACCTAAAGCGCCATTGGCGTTGATTTCCAGCTGCTTTGCCGCGGCAGGGCCTGTTTTTGCCCGTGGGAGGCGCTGCCGACTCCGCCCGGGTCTGCGTAAACAGCAAAAAAAACAGCCGCTTAGGGCTGTTTTAGCGGGGAGAGATAACTTGTACCGGATCCAGAGCTTCACCCTGACGATAAATAGCAAAATGTAAATGAGTACCTTCAACGGCATCCAGGGCGGCACTACCGCCAACTTTACCGAGAGCCTGTCCCTGCTGCACTTCATCTCCTACTTCCACGTAGGGCTCTTCCAGCAGATTGGCATATTGCGTCAGATAGTCACCACCGTGACGAATTTCCAGCAGCCAGCCCAGACGGGCATCTTCCGTGACGCGCTCCACCACTCCGGGCCAGGCAGCCTTCACCTCACTCTCGGCTGCAGCTTCAATGTCTACACCGACATGGGCGCGCAAAGTATTACCAATACGATAAACTTCATGGTGTCCGGCCAGGATGGTCCCTTCCAGGGGCCAGACCATTGGCGTCTGCGGCAGCGTCAGGACGGGGGTGCTATCTTCTCCCGCAGGCGGATTTTCCCCTGCTGTTTCACCCTCCACAGCAGGCGGCGCCTGCGTCTCTGCTTCTACCGGCTGTTCCTGCGGCGGTACTGCCTCCTGGCCGGCAAATAAAGTCAGCGGGTTGGGTAAGTAGCCGCGCCAGACGGCAGCCGCCAACAGTAATGTAATGACCAAAAGATAGCCGCCCACCAGCAGCAGTTTACGGCTCGGCCGAATTTTCTTTAACGGTGCCAGCGGCGCAAAAATATTCTTCATTCCGGACATCACCTCCTTGCGAGGTAGTATGTCCAGATTTTTCCTGTTTATACCCTTACGGGGCGGGAAGGCTGGTAACTTTTACATCGGTATAATAATGGTCAATAATCTCCGGGTAACTGCTGCCGGCTGCGGCCAGACCGGCGGCGCCATACTGGCATAAGCCTACCCCGTGCCCATAGCCCTGCGCCGTAAAGATAATTTTATCCTCCTTGATCTCCCACTGTACATTGGTGGAAGGCAGCTTCAGGGCCGTGCGGAAATCACGCCCGCTGACAGTTTCCCCCGCAATGAGCAGACTTTTAATGCGGCCGCTGGCGGAACGATGGGCACTGCCTAAAAGGGCGCGGCCGGAGGCAGAAACGGGTACCGCGGCCACATAGGGCACAACAGCGGCGGCAAAGTCAGCGCTACTGACTTCATGGGTAGTTTTGTACCAGCGTGAGCCGCTGCAGTAAGTACAGCTGACGCTGCGCAGATAGGGCTGTGCCGTGGACCAGACATCTTCGCTGTTTTCCGTCTGACCGCCGCAGGTGGAATGAAAGACAGCCTCGATTAATTTACCCTCATGGGTGATGACCTGACCCGCCGTTGCCCGCACGGCGGTACGCAGTTTCTGCTCATAGCCGGCTGCCTCCTGCTGCGGCCAGCGGGCCCGGGCTTCCGCCTGACTCTGCCAGGCCTGACAGTGGGTGGAGTCGGTACAAATATCTGCCCCGGGGTGCTTATCACAGCCTGTGCCGCCAAAGGCCGGCATTTTTTTTACAGTGTAGGTACGGGCCACAACGGCCTGCGCCTTTAAAGCTTCCAGGGCAAAGGAGGCCGGCATTTCTGCCGCCAGCACCCCTACCAGGTATTCTTCCAGCGTCAGCTCCAGCAGTTCACCGCTTTGGTGCTGATAAATTGTCAGCGTCAGCTCCCCGTCGGGCTGGGACAGGGGTTCATCATCACTGTCGGGCGGCGGCGGTATTTTTTCTGTCCCGCCGCAGGCGCGGATCAGCAGGGCCGGTAAGCCGATCAGCAGCACAATGACTAAACAGAGAACGACGGCCAGCAGTCTTTTCATGGTTAAGCCTCCTTTGGCACATAGTATCTATATGCCGTAGGAGGCTTGTCTAGAACGTAAAGCAGCCCTTAAGGCTGCTCCAGACGTTTAATTTTGGCACCCAGACCGGCTAACTTTTCCGTAAAACGCCAGTAACCGCGGTCAAGATGATGAATGGCACTGACATCGGTGCGGTCTTGGGCCGCTAACCCGGCCAGAACCAGGGCGGCACCGGCGCGTAAATCTGTCGCCTTGACAGGGGCACCGTACAGCTTACGGCGCCCGGAGATGACGGCACAGTGGCCTTCTATCTTGATGTGGGCACCCATGCGGCGCAGTTCATTCACATGCATAAAACGGTTTTCGAATACAGTTTCGGTAATGACAGATGTACCGGTAGCTAAAGTTAACAGGGCCATCATGGGCGACTGTAAATCTGTGGGGAAACCGGGATAGGGTAAAGTTTTGACATCGATGGCCCGGATGGGGCCTGCACGACTGACTTGTATCTGCGCTGCCTCTTCTACTACTTCACAGCCGGCCTCCTTTAGTTTGGCAATTAGAGGCGTCAGGTGAGCGGGAATGACGTTTTCCACCGTTACCAGGCCGCCGGTAATGGCGGCGCTGAGCATAAAGGTACCGGCCTCGATGCGATCCGGAATCACGGTATAATCGGTGCAGTTAAGGGAGGATACTCCCTGAATACGAATGGTATCAGTGCCGGCACCGCTGACGCGGCCGCCCATGGCATTAATAAAACGGGCCAGGTCAACTACTTCCGGTTCTTCTGCCGCATTTTCAATGACGGTGGTACCTTCCGCCAAGGCTGCCGCCATCATGATATTTTCGGTAGCCCCCACACTGGGAAAGTCCAGATAGATGCGTTCACCCCGCAGCTTGTCCGCCACCGTTTCAATAAAACCATGACCGATAATTACTTCTGCCCCCAGGGCCTTCAGACCCTTCAGGTGCAGGTCAATGGGGCGGATGCCGATGGCACAGCCGCCGGGCAGGGAAACACGGGCACGCCCGGTGCGGGCTAAAAGCGGGCCGATAACCAGAAAAGAAGCACGCATTTGCCGCACCAGATCATAAGGGGCCTCCGCGGCCAGCCTGCTGCCCGACTCGATTAACAAAGTGCGCTCGGCGGCATTATAGGCTGTCTGCGCCCCTAAAGCTTTTAACACCCTGCACATGGTGTATACGTCCTGCAGCCCGGGAATTTCCCGGAGGGTAACCCGGCCGGCGCATAATAAGGCAGCGGCCATAATGGGCAGGCAGGCATTCTTGGCCCCCTCCACGCGTACACGCCCCGTCAGCGGTACTCCACCTTCAATAGAAATAATGCCATTCACATATTGTGGCCCCCTCTCCGCTGGCTGATAAGATTAGTCCCTTTTTCTTTTTAGCTTTTGACGGGAAGGCGCTCTTTATACTGCGGCAGAGCGAAAGTTGGCCGGCAAAGCTGTCTAGTAAGAGTCGTGGATTAACGGAAAGCCGGCCCAGACCACCGTTTTTTGGAGATAATCATCGTAGCGCACCGCCACATTAACATTAAAGCGGCCGCCGTCCACAGTTACATAGCGCTCTAAAAGCGGCGTGTAGGCGGTGTAGCTAACCAGCTGCTCATCCTGCATGCCTTCCACAATGGTGCCGCGTACGGCAGCCAGCGCTTTTTTGGCCATGTACTCCAGCTCCTGCCCGTTTTTGCGGGCGTCCAGCTGACCGCTCAAGTAATAGCTTAACTGGCCGCCCGGGGCATAAGGCTGCAGGGCGGCAGTCAGCTGCTCCACGGCCGCCGCCAGGGCGGCAGCCGTAGTATCACGGCAGACCACCAAAAGATAAGTCTGCGGCGGCAGCTTGTGGTCATCGCCCGGGTTGCTCTGTACCACCACATGGGCCGCCGGACCAAAAGCTGTTTTGCCCGTCGTATCCACCACACGAAAAGTTTCCCCGGCACTGCGTTCTGCCCGGCAGTTCTCCATTCCCAGCAAAGCCGTTACTTCCTGCAGCACCCTTTCCAGCTCGTCCAGTTCCTGAAACTGATTATTCAGCACGACAAAGTACTGTACTTCACCTTCGGTGACGGCGGCACCGGCCGTTTCCACCACCATGGTTAAAGCCTCAACTTCCGTCAGCCGGCGCTGCGGCAGCCGGTATACAACTGCTGCCAGGGCCAATAAAATTAGTATCAGGACAATTTTATAGTTGCGCTCCATCCCTCACCCTCCTCTACCTATTAGTCTTGGCATTTTTTTCCCTGATTAAACCTCATAACTAAAAATATGCCGCGGCAGAGGAAAAAGAAGGACGCAGAAAAGAAAAAACCTTCTGCAGACAACAGAAGGTTTTTTAGTAAGGAGTTAGGTTTAAAGGTTGAACCTGACCTTAAGCTTCTTTACGGACGATATCCTTAATTTTCATCAGACGGGTGAGGGTGCTGCGTTCGTTTTCATCCAGTTTCATGCGGATATATTT
>JAAYKP010000079.1 GCA_012522335.1 Bacillota bacterium | reverse complement strand
GCTATTTTGTTATCCTGCCTCCCGAAGCATCAAGTATATTAATCAATGCTGCCTTTACGAAGCCTGAACTGTGGAAGCTGCTCTTTAGTTATGCTTATCTCAGCATATTATCTGTGCTGCTCTTTCAGTATGTCGTTAAGCCAAAGTTTAATGAGTATTTGATGAAAGAAACGGGGGTCTAGGCATGCTTTTGACTTTAGCTAAATTTGAGCTCAAAAATTTGTTACGTGATAAGATGACAATTTTTATGTTTATTTATCCCCTCGTTCTGGGAGGCTTAGGCAAATATCTAATCACTAACAATTATGTTGATGGTGCAGCTTTAGGTATTACAGCCATGTTGATGGCTATTCTGACCGGTTTTGCTTATGGTGCCATGGCAGGTTTTTCTCTGCTTGACGACCGGGATGATCATGTTTTTACCTCCCTGCAAATTGCACCAATTTCGTTAAACTATTATATCTGGTTTAAAGTATTATTCACCTACCTCCTTGCCGTTCTGTCAAGTTTCTTCATTGTCTGGGTTACCGGTGTCTTTACCCTTGCTGCCGGTGATCTTATACTAATATCTGCACTGTCAGCTCTGCAAACACCGCTCATTGCCTTTATAATCAATGCCTTTGCGCAAAACAAAGTTGAAGGTTTCGTCACCATGAAGGCTGCAGGTCTTTTACTTTTGCTGCCTATTGGCAGCTACTTCTTCCTTGATGTCAAGGAATGGCTCTTTGCCATAGCACCTGGTTTTTGGCCGGCAAAAGCGGTGCAGTACAGCATTTTACAGCCACAAATTGATACCGGCTTAATTTCTATGAATCTAAATTTTTACCAATATATCTTGCTGGGCTTTGCCTATAATTTGCTGCTGATAACAGCAGCTTTTGGGACTTTCAGAAAGAAAAATGACATATAATTACCAGGAGGTGGATAAAATGTCCGGTACGGGGCTGGTTTTCCTGCTCATTGCTGTCGTGTATCTATTTGGCACCCTGTTTGAAATACCCTTTGTCTTTGAAAATCCCAAATCTAAATGGATAGTAGATAAAATCGGTAAGAAGCAGACTAAAATCCTTTTTATTATCATTGCTGTAATCTTCTTTATCCTGGCGTACAAATTCAAGTAGGGCGAAGCTTCGCCCTTTTTTTTCAGTAAAAATATTTCTTTAGTGATTGTATTTTCGCCAAAAATCACTGATCTGACTTTGTAAGACACCGGTATCCCGTACAAGCTGATAGTGCTGCCAATGCTGCGGAAAAAGACTGCGATAAGTCACTGTGCCGAACCTTTCATCGACTAACAGCACTATACCCCTGTCAGATTCGCTGCGGATCACCCGGCCTGCGGCTTGTAACACTTTGTTCATGCCGGGGTAAAGGTAGGCATATTCATAGCCTTTTTGGTACTGCTGCTGGTAATAATCGCGGATAACATTATTTTCCACATTTAACTGCGGCAGTCCCACACCGATAATGATTGTGCCCAGCAGCCGCTCGCCCTTTAAATCAATTCCTTCGGCAAAAATGCCGCCCAGTACGCAAAAACCTACCAGCGTCGTGGTATTTTTCTGAACAAAGGCGGCTAAAAACTCTTCCCTCGCCTGCTCGTCCATTTCACTGTGCTGTACTTTTGTCTCTATTTCAGGATAGGTGGCAGCAAACAGGTGATAGACATCAGATAAATACCGGTATGAAGGAAAATAAACTATATAATTGCCCCGCTTCCTGCTGACAGTATGATAAATTAAATCTGCTATCTCCTGCAGGCTCTGTGCACGGTCTTTATATTTTGTACTAATGTGATCTGCTAACATTAAACAAAGCCGGTTTTGCGGGTAAGGTGAGGGCAGGGAAATTACTTTTGCTTCTTCATTACCGCCCAGCAGCTTGATAAAATAGGAAAAAGGCGTCAAGGTAGCAGAAAAAAAGATGGCGGATTTCCCTTTCTCCAGGCTTTGCTGCAGTAAAAGTGCCGGATCTAAACAAAACAGTTTTACAGACAGCTCACTGCCATCTTTGCGCAGCAGTGTCACATAACGCTGATCATAAAGTTCAGCAATTTTCAGGTAGCTTAAAACAGCAAAATACAGCTGCAGGAACTCTTCCGCCACTTCCTGCCCCTGTTTCTCTTTTAACCAGTCCGCACAGAACAGTACAAAATCGGCTAACTGCTTCGTCAGCTCTGCCGGCTGTTCCTGCAGCACAAAAAAGCCTTCCGGCTCACAAAGCTTACGCAGAGTAAGCAGCGTGCGGTTAATTCTACCGAGGCTGCGGTATAAAGTTTTTTCCTGCCTGCCCAACTGTCTTCTTAACTTGAGAAAAGCAGTTTTATTTAATACAGCCGAGAACATTTCTCTTGCCCTGTCCACCAGATTATGTGCCTCATCAATCAAAAAAACATAATTACCTTTACTGCTGAAAAAACGTTTTAAGTAAACCTGGGGATCAAAGAGGTAATTATAATCACAGATGATACAGTCACTCCACAAGCTGAGATCTAAAGCCAGTTCAAAAGGACAGACCTGATACTTGTGGGCGTATTCCGCAATTGTTTCCCGGGAAAAATCGTCTTCTGCCTGCAGCAGCCTGTATAAAGCCCCGTTAACACGGTCATAGTGACCTTTAGCATAGCGGCAGCTGTCCGGATTACAGCTGCGCTCTGCTAAAAAACAAACCTTATCTTTAGCTGTCAGCGTTACCGTTTTTAACTTCAAACCCTGGGTACGCATAGCTGCCACAGCCTCGGCAGCAGCCTGTCCGGTTACCGTCTTGGCCGTCAGGTAGAAAATTTTTTCCACTTCCCCTTCACCCAGTGCTTTTACCGCCGGGAACAAGGTAGAAATAGTTTTGCCAATGCCGGTAGGTGCCTGCGCAAATAGATGACCTGCATTGGTAATGGTTTTGTAAACGGCCACGGCAAAGCTGCGCTGTCCCTGACGGTAAGCGCCAAAAGGAAACTGCAGTTTCTTAATAGACTGCTCTCTGATTGCCGCCCACCGGCAGCTTAAGTCAGCCCATTTTTTAAAGATCGCCAGCAGCTCATAGTAGAAAACTTTTAAAGCTTCCCTGCTGTATATTTTTTGTAAACGTTTTACTTTCCTGCTTTCAGCATGGACATAAGTCAGCTGAATACCAATCCCTACCAGTTTATGCCGCAGGCAATAGATATAACCGTAAACTTTAGCCTGTGCCCAGTGTAGGGGGTTAAAATCTTCATCTATTTCCGCCAAAGATATCACTGTGGATTTTATCTCATCGATCCAGTAACCGTCTGCAGTAGTGAATACACCATCAGCACGGCCTTCTACGCTGATCGTCATGCCTTCGCAGACAGTTTCCCAGGACAAAAAAACTTCAGCCTGGTAATCTTCACCTGCTTCTTTCTGCAAACGACGGTGGATGCGGCTTCCTTCAGCGGCTCGTTCCAGCCCGGTAAAACGGTGATCAATATCTCCGCTGCGCAGGACAAACTCAACCAACTGTTTAACTGCTAATTTTACTTTATATCCCATGCCGACCTCTGCTTCCTCAAAGAGCTTACTTCCATTATAGCAGAAGCTTAAAGTAAACTCTTAACACAGATGAATTAATTTGTTTGTTCCGGCACATCTCTGGTATAATAGGAGAGAATTTAACTGCTTACCATTTAACAACCAACAGCGGAATTAACTAAATAAGGGGAGATTCAGATGAGCAACAACACAGAGATGCAGTCCAACTTTATCTACAATAAAATTACTCAAGATGTTGCGGACGGTAAACACGACGGCAGAGTACATACACGTTTCCCGCCGGAACCTAATGGTTATTTACATATTGGTCACAGCAAAGCTATTCTGCTTAATTATCGGCTGGCCAAGGCTTTTAATGGCTTGTTTAATGTACGTTTTGACGATACTAACCCCGTCAAAGAAGAGCAGGAATTTGTAGATTCTATTCTGGAGGATCTCCGCTGGTTAGGAGTTGATTGGGGCGATCGCTTATACTTTGCCTCCGATTCCTTTGATTTAAAGTATGAGTTCGCCATCCGTTTGATAAAAGCCGGACGAGCCTATGTCTGCGATCTTTCACAGGACGAAATACGTGAATATCGTGGTACACTGACAGAACCCGGTAAAGAAAGTCCTTACAGAAACCGTTCCGTCGAGGAAAATTTAGACCTTTTTACCCGGATGCGCAGCGGTGAATTTGCCGATGGTGAACGTGTACTGCGTGCCAAAATCGATATGTCTTCCGGCAACCTGAACATGCGTGATCCGGTTCTCTACCGTATTCTGCATGCCACTCATCACAGAACGGGTGATAAGTGGTGCATCTACCCCATGTATGATTTTGACCATCCTTTCACTGATGCCTTAGAAGGAATCACTCACTCCCTGTGTTCCATCGAATATACTGATCATCGCCCACTGTATGACTGGGTTGTTGAGAATGCCCTGGAATTAATGCCGGAGTATATTAAAACCCGCTCCGAGCAAACTGAATTTGCCCGCTTAAATATGACCTATACCGTCATGAGCAAACGAAAACTGCGCCGCCTGGTTGAGGAAAACTATGTCGAGGGCTGGGATGATCCCAGAATGCCAACCATTGCCGGGCTGCGCCGGCGTGGTGTAACACCGGCAGCCATTGCTGATTTCCAGGACCGTGTAGGTGTAGCGCGTGCCGACAGTACTGTTGATCTGGCTTTATTAGAACATTGTGTCCGGGAAGATTTGGGTCCTAAGGCTCACCGCATGATGGCCGTCCTGGAACCACTCAAAGTGGTGATTACCAACTGGCCGGCCGGTAAAACGGAAATGCTGGAGCTGGAAAACATGCCGGGAGATGAAAGCGCCAGTGTACGCCAGGTGCCCTTTGGACGCGAAATATATATTGAGCAGGAAGATTTCATGGAGCAGCCGGTGAAGAAGTTTTTCCGTTTGGCACCGGGGCGTGAAGTCCGCCTGAAAGGCGCTTACATTATTCACTGTGATAAAGTAATCAAGGATGAAGCAGGGAAAATTATTGAGCTTCACTGTACCTATGATCCGCAAACAAAAAGCGGCGCCGATACCAGCGGCAAAAAAGTTAAAGGTGTCATCCACTGGGTTTCTGCTGCCCATGCGGCCAGAGTAACTGTACGTCTTTATGACAGACTATTTACTAAAGAAGATCCGGAAGAAGCAGGAGATGATTTTACCGCGAATATTAACCCTGATTCTTTGCGTATTCTGACAGATGTGCCGGTAGAACCGGCACTGGCTGAGGCAGCGCCCGGCAGCCACTTCCAGTTTATGCGTAAAGGCTACTTTTACCTGGACCCTGAAGAGGCAAAAGCAGGAAAAATAGTTTATAACCGCACCGTAGAACTTAGGGATTCTTGGGCAAAGAAGAAAAAGTAGTATTAAAAGACCTCGTTCCGCATAAGAACGAGGTCTTACGTGTTATGACGACCTGTATTTTTGCAGGTAGCTCTTGTTTGTAGTACTATTTTTTCATGCCGGTATAAATCTGCACCGCGTCCCTTAAGAAGGCGGCAGTACCAGGCTGCTCCCGATCATAGTAAGCAGTAAACCTTTCGTCATCAACATACAGCTGCGTTAAGCCGGCATGTGCTTCCTTGTTGTATTGGCCCCAGGCCATAGTCAGCCACTCTTTATGCAGGGCAGCAGCTTTTTGCGCCAAGGGACCGGCAGGGTCACCGCTGGTCATTGCTTCAGCCAGGACTTTGCGCATTTCCACCTCCAGCTCCTGCATTTTAGCATAATCAGCTTGCGACATATTTTTAAAAGCCTGATTTGAACGTTCTACTGCCTCTTCTCCATACTTTTCCCTTGCCTCTTTGCCATACTTTTGCTCATTTTCAGCAATTAATTTTTCCTTAAAACCAGCAAATTTCTCTTGATCAGACATAGTTATTCTCCCTTCTCTCGAAGCTAGTGTTTTACGCACATTGTCAATGAGTATTTCCAGCTGCGCTTTCTTATGCAGAAGTTTTTCCAAGTGTTCCCGCAGTGCAGTTTCTGCGTCAAATGCAGGATCATCGATAATCGCCTTAATGTCTTCCAAACCCACACCTAGTTCTTTGTAAAAGAGGATTTGCTGCAGGCGATCAACTTCAGCCCTGCCGTAAATGCGATATCCGGATGAATTGATTCTGGCTGGCTTAAGAATACCGATTTCATCGTAATAGCGTAGTGTCCGGGTACTGACACCGGCCATTTTACCTAGTTTGTGCACTGTGTACTCCACTTACTTAACCTCCCCTTGTTAACCAGTATAAACATTTACGTTACGTTAAGGTCAAGTCTTTTCTTTTATTTTTTTGCCAAAGTAACCTGAATAATAGTAGTAAAAGAAACAATAACGGGTAATGTCTTTCTACAAAGGGTAAGCTAAAGTAGTCAAAGTAAAAAAGAAAGGGTGGCACTAAGTGAACCGGGAAAAAGAAAAATTTATGGCTAAGCCCATAGAGAAACATGATACTGCAGCCTGGGCAGATATAGAAAAGATTAAGAAGAATTCTAAAGTTACTATCCCACACGAAGTTGATGTAAGAAATGCCAAAGAATATGTGGATTCTAATCAAAAATAAAATTAAGGAAGGTTGAGCGCCTTCCTTTTTGTTTGGCTCCGCCCCACAACAAGCAGGTTAAGGAATTGAAGGTATCAGGGCTGCCTGTAGAGAATTAATGAAGCTGTGAACAACAAGTTATCCGGGAAAGGAGCTGTCGAAATGTACAAAAATTTAGTGCCGCGCTTTTTGCGTTATGTACAAATAAACACACGTTCTGAGGCCAACAGTAAAACTATCCCCTCAACAGAATCACAGAAAGAATTTGCCCGGTTATTAGCCGCGGAACTGCGGGAATTAGGGCTAAACGACGTAACTTATAATGATGATAACGGCTATGTCACAGCCACGCTGCCTGCTAACACCACGGCAAAAGTACCGACAATCGGTTTTATCGCCCACATGGATACAGCAGATTTTAATGCCGAAAATATCAAGCCGCAAATTCATGCAAACTATCAAGGTCAGGCAGTTGTTTTAAACAAGGAAAAGAACATTGTCTTGTCCCCCGCAGATTTCCCCAGCCTAAAAAACTACATCGGAGAAACTTTAATTACTACCGATGGCACAACGCTGCTGGGTGCCGACGATAAAGCCGGCATTGCCGAGATTATTACCGCCCTGGAAATTTTACTTAATGATGACTCTATAAAACATGGTGATATTCGGGTAGCTTTCGGCCCGGATGAGGAAATAGGCATCGGTGCCGATCGTTTTGATGTCGAAGGCTTTAATGCTGATTTTGCTTATACTGTAGACGGTGGTCCTGTGGGAGAACTGCAGTATGAATGTTTTAATGCAGCTTCCGCCTTAGTAACTATCCAGGGTAAAAATGTACACCCCGGTACAGCTAAGGGCAAGATGATCAACGCCCTCAAACTGGCACTTGCCTTTGATGCCGCTTTACCCCCGGATGAAGTACCCGAAAAAACAGCAGGGCGTGAAGGTTTTTATCACCTGCTGCGGCTTAACGGAGAAGTAGAACAGGCTGAGTTAGAATATATAATCCGCGATCATGATCGTCAGCTTTTTGCCGAACGCAGGGAAACCATGTTAAAGATTGCCCGGGCTTTGAATACAGAATACGGCAGTGAACGTGTCGTTGTGTCGATCAAAGACTCCTATTATAACATGGGTGAGATTATCGCCAAAGATATGACCGTAGTTAACCTGGCAAAAAAGGCTATGGAAAATCTGGGCATTAAACCAATGATCACACCCATCCGCGGAGGCACAGATGGGTCTAAAATTACTTTTATGGGTCTGCCTACACCCAACCTTTTCACGGGCGGAGAAAACTTTCACGGCCGCTATGAATTCATCACCGTAGAAAGTATGCAAAAAGCTGCCGCTGTAATTGTGGAAATTGCCCGCTTAGCTGCAGAAAACAGCTAACTTTGCATGTTCTCCCGCGGAAAGTGGATAGCAAGAGTTGTACCGGCAGCAGAAGTTTTTATTTTTACAGTCGCCTGGTAACTCTCAAGAATCTTCAAACTAACCGGTAAGCCTAGGCCTGTCCCATGCTCTTTCGTTGTTACAAAGGGCTCACCCAGTTTTTCCAGTACTTCTGCCGGGATACCACTGCCTGAATCCTGCACAATTAACACTACATTGTCATTATCCATATAAGTACTAATGGTTAAAACACCGCCTTTGGACATGGCCTCTAAACCATTGCGCGCCAAGTTGAGAATTACCTGGCGAATATCTTTACTGTCCACGGGCAGCGGTACTATCTCACCTGCTATGAAAGCTATATCTTTATCTTCCTTTAAAGCATCAGCCTGCAGTAAGGGTAGAATTGCCCGTATAATATCATTTAAACTTTGTCTCCGGATATCTTTACTTTTTTCACGGGCCAGAGAAAGATATTCTGAGATAATATCATTAGCGCGCTCTATTTCATCAATCATCACAGCTAAGATATCCTGATAAGCAGTAAATTCATCTTTTTTTTGCAAAAGTTGAATAAAGCCTTTGACAGTAGTCAGCGGATTGCGGATTTCGTGGGCAATGCTGGCTGACATCTTAGCCACTAAATTGATACGCTCATATTTGGCCAAATTATCAGTACACTGACCGGTATAATTACTCTTAGCAAAAGAAAAGTGGTGACTGCTGACAATATCTAATATTTGCGGTATACTGCAGCAGCTGAGCTGGTAAAGACAGAGAGCAATGATTTTAAGTGAGCCGATTTTTTCCCCTACACGCGCTTCATAGTCGGAAAATTTTTTCCAGTACTTTTTCGTTAACCAGGCGGCATTGGAAAATAATCTTAAACCTTCATAGCCCTCAGCCAGCACCATTTCCACCTTTTCCTGCCACCCGGCTATTATTTCCTCTTCCTGAAAACCGCCCTGTTTTAAATACCAATCATCAGCCGTCAGGATCTCCAGCTGCGGCAGATAGGAGTCCAAATCCGGCATCAGGTTTCTCAGTGTGTTAGCGGCTGTATAAGGAGTATGGGAGCCGGCTGTTATCCACATACAGTACTCGTTGCTCTCAAAACCTGCGCGCAGATAAGGCACAGCTATTTCCAGCAAGTCATCCTCTGTTTCATAAAAAGCACACAGGTGTGTACCCCAGGGCAGATCCTGAAGATAAGGGATACCAGATTTTCTGTGCAGATTTAGCAGCGCAGCTCTTATTTGTGCCTTCGTCTTTGGTGTACAGTCACTGCTCTCAAGACATTTTTCTGCCAAAAATACCCTCTCCTTTTACAGCAGTATTTATTCTGCAATAATTCTCACAAGCTTAAATTTTTCGACAGTTACCTTTAATCATTCGCTATACAAATAAGCAACTCCTTCCTATTTATGGGATTAAGACAAAATAAGCAGATAAGAATGGAGCCGCGTATGCATTCCCACTATATCTGCACGCGGCTCCTTCAGCCTTATATAAGCGCAACGCTCTGGAACCAGTAGTTACCATGCTTTTGCTGTTCCTCCAGAATAATCGGCAGTTCACTTTTGAAGATAGGTCCGCCGATCACGACGGTATGATATTCGCCATTTTCACCCGCCGGATCGATGCCTGCTTGGACAAATTCCTGCAGCAGCTGCTGATCAACTACGCGTCCCAGATATTTTTTGTCTAAACGACTGCCGTCTAATGACACCACCACAGCTTTAAACCCGGCAGCCAGAAACTCATTTAAAACCTGCAGACGTGGTTTCTGCCAGAGCGGATGGTAAACCAGCATTCCTGCCTGCTTGGAAACTTGCTCCACCCATGCCCGGTGCTGCTCCAGATCAATATCGCCATAAACACCGACTTCAATACCTGATGCTTTAAGCTGCTGCAGCTTGTTGATAAATTCAGCCTCATAATCCTCCCAGGTCGCAGCCGCAGCAGTTAAAGGAATACCAAGCGCTTCTGCCTGTTTTTGCAGTAAGGGAAGGGACAAACCATGTGAACGGGAGCGTATCCCTTCTTCGTTAAACATTGTCAGCAGCTGCTTGGGGATTCCCCCTTCCTGCAGAGCATAATAAAGCGCTAAGCAGGAATCTTTGCCACCACTCCATGAACAAAAAAATGGTCTGTTTTTAATCTTCATTGCACAACTCCTTAATGATGATGATATAATCCGCCCCTCATTAATTCTCTCAACCGGCAGAGGATTCCTTTTTCCATAAGCTCACCTAAACAGCAGAAAACCACTCCGCAGAGTGGTTTTTTCTACTAGGCAGTTTTTTCTTCTTTCTCTTTATGAAACAGAGCGTACATGATGGGGACAACATATAAAGTAAGTACTGTTGCATACGTTAGTCCGCCGATGGTCACAATGGCTAAAGGCTGGATCGCCTCTGCGCCCATACCTACACCGACTGAAAGTGTGGATAAACCAAGAATAGTTGTAAGGGCAGTCATGAGAATGGGACGCAGACGGGTAAGGCCTGTCTGCACTAAAGCTTCTTTGACTGTCGCTTCCTTTTCCCTGATTTGATTGGTAAAATCAACAAAGACTATTCCGTTGTTAACCACAACACCGGCAAGGATTAGGAAGCCCAACAGCGCGATTAAACTAAGCTCATGACCTGTAAGCGCCAAAGCCAGTAATCCTCCCGTAAAAGCCAGGGGGATAGTAAACATTACAATAAAAGGTGATAACAATGATTGAAACTGCGCCACCATAATCAGATAGACTAAAACAATCGCCAGCAGCAGCATGTAAATAAGATCGATAAAGGACTCTTTAATTAATTCAGTTTCACCGGCAAACTCAATTTTGTAACCGTCAGGCAGCTGGTAACCCTCTAATTTTGGCTCCAGTTCACGGCTAACCAAACCAATATTATGTTCAGCATCAATACCTGCCGTCACGGATATATATCTTTCCTGAGCCTCCCTAGTAATGGCGGAAAGTCCTTCTGCTTCTCTCACAGAAGCTATCTCTGCCAGCTTAACTTCTATAGGCTCACCTTTCTTGCTGCCAGTTACCGTTATTTCCTCGAGTTTTTCCCGTGTCAGTGTTTGGCTTTGACCGTCAATGATAATCACAGGATAGTCCTGATTAGCCGCGGAAAGGGTAGTGGCATTTTTGTTTGCTAAAAGCGTACTGATTTTGGTAAAAACTTGTGCTACTGTTAAACCATTTTCCGCTGCTTTCTCTTTATCAACAGTAATTCTTAACTCTGAGGATTTCCGCTCCATCCCGTCTGAGACATCCACCGTACCGTCTGTGTCCCGCAGGATTTGTGCAATATCGGCAGCTATCTGTCGTAAAGTATCAATTTCCCTGCCCTTTACTATGATCTCCAGTCCTGTTCCTCCCAAAGCAGACAGGTCCATATTGGACGTTGTGACAGTAATATCACAATCAAGATCAGCAGTCAAATTCCTGATTTCTGCTGCTATGTCCGTGTTGCTCCTGCCTTTATCTTCCCGCAGCACAAGGTATAGGGACACGGAATTGCTGCCGCCGCCCAGACTGCCCAGACCACGCATCATGCTGTTTTGGAAAACACCTATTGTCTCGATCTCTTCCACCCCGGTGAGGCGCTCAATTACAGTCTCAGCCATGTCAATGGCCTCAGACAAAGATGCTTCGGGCGGCAGTTCCAGGGAAACAGACATTTGCGGTGCTTCCATCTCCGGAATAAATAATGTGCCCATAGATGAAGCTAAAATACCACTTAAAATCAACAGCGCAGCCACCAAGATTAAAACCGGTGCCTTATGCCGCAGCGACCAGCGCAGGGAGCGCTCATAGAGCTTTTGCAGTCCGGTAAAGAAAGGCTGCTCTTTCTTTTGAGTTTTTTTCAACATCGTTGACGCCATGGTGGGAACTAAGGTAATGGCTACGATTAAGCTGGCAAAGAGGGAGTAAGCAATAGTCAGTCCCATATCGGCAAAAACCTGTCGCGTTATACCTTTAGTAAAAACAATTGGTAAAAATACACAGGCCGTTGTTAAAGTGGAAGCTGCAATGGCACCTACTACCTCTTGTGCTCCCTCCACAGCAGCTTGTATGACGGGAACACCTTCGCTTCGTAAGCGATAAATATTTTCTATGACTACAATGGAGTTATCAACTAACATGCCAATTCCCAGTGCCAGTCCGCCCAAGGAAATAATATTCATGGTCAAGCCGCTAAAATACATCATGGCGAGGGCAAAGACAACACTAATAGGAATCGACAAGGCAATAATCAGCGTCGGTTTTAAATCTCTTAAAAACAGCCCTAAAACCAGGATTGCCAACAAGCCACCGTAAATCAGATTATCAATTACCGAATCAATGACAATGCCAATATAGACTCCTTGATCCATTAACACTGTCAAATTAAGCTTTTCATTTCTGCCCCGTAATTCCGCAAACTTCTTTTCAATACTTTTGGCAACGGCTGCTGTGGAAAAATTACTTTGCTTTTGGAAAGTTAAAATAACTGCATGATTACCGTTTACCTGTGAATAGAGTTCATCAGCATTATTTTTTACAGCAACTTCGGCTACATCATCCAGACGAATCTTGCCTACACCGTCAATTCCTGTATCAAACAACACCAGATTTTTCAATTCATCTACTTCTGCCAGCTTATCGCCCACCTTAACCAGGTAGTCAGTACCTGCTTCCGTCAGATAACCGGCAGGCATGGCAAAATTCTGTGCCGCCAAAATACCGGCAATCATTTCCGGTGTCAGGACACCCTCTAAAGACGCATTTTTAAAGGCTGCCTCTTTGGCAGTTTCAAATTCAGCCAGCTTTTGGTTAAGGGTTAGTTCACCGCTGAGCAGTTCTGTTTTTGCCTTCTCCATTTCCGCCGTCAGCAGCTGCCGACCGCTTTGCAGCTGTTTTTCCTGCTGCGCCAAAGCTTGTTTTTGTTCTGTTAACAGTGTTTTCTGATCCTGCAGTGCCGCTAACTGTGCTGTCATAGCTGCCAGTTCCTCACTGGCTGCCGTCTTCCTTTCAGTCAGCGTGATTAAACTTTGTTGAATAAACGCTAACTGTGCCTGCTCTGCTTCTGTCAGCTCATCTTTAGCCAACAGTTTTTCTTTTTGCGCTGTCAGCTGCTGTTCAGTGTAGTTAATAACCTCAAGCGCACCCTGCAGAACTTTTATTGTTTGTTCCAACTGCGGCTCTCCTGCAGCAATTTGTGCTTCTGCCTGGGCCAGCTGCTCCCGGGCTAAAGCAATAGCCTGAGCACCTTCATCCAGCTTAGCGGTTTGCTTTTCATTTTCCTCCGCTAAGCGGGCTTTGCCCTGCTCAATTTTTTTTCTTGCCGATTGCAGCTGCTGCTCTGCTTGTGCCAGCTCCCGGTCAACTTTAGCTAAAATTTTTTCATTTAGCTCTTCAATCTTTTCCTGACTGATGACAACCTCAATCTTTTCTTCCAGAAGACCGACACCGGTAACCGAAGCTACACCGTTAACGCTTTCCAGGGCCGGAATAATGTCCCTGCGCACAATTTCTGAAACCTCGGCTGTCTCTTTCCCTTCAATATCGACGGCAGCCACCATAATCGGCAGCATTTCCGGGTTCAGGCGCATGATCATTGGCGAACCGACGGCATCACTCCAGGCTGCTTTGATTAAATCAAGACTGCCGTTTACTTCTATCGTTGCCGAATCTAAATTTACATCATTATTAAACTCTAAAATAACAATGGATGAATTCTCCCTGGAAACGGAACTAATATTTTTAATATTGCTGGTCGTGGCCACAACCTGTTCAATAGGTCTGGTAACAACCATTTCTACTTCTTCCGGACTGGCTCCGGGATAAGAAGTTATGACTAAAAGGTAGGGTAAATCAATTTTAGGCAGCAGATCTATCTGCAGGTTGACAAAGGAAACAGCACCTAAAATAAGCACTGTGATGACAGCCACATATACTGTATATCGTCTTGCTACACTCAGCCTGGCTAACATATTATTCCCCCTAAGCACTGCGCTTTAAATAAAATGACTGACTGGTCAGTTACTTTACAGTGTAGTTTAAACAGGCAGCTATTGTCAATATACTCCCGGCCTTTTTCAAATATATAAGCAGATAATGCCGTAATAAAAGAGGCTACCCCTATGGAGTAGCCTCAACCCGTTCAGGCCGAATTTCTTTGCTCTATTTCTTTCTGGTATGCGGCTAATTTTTCCCTGGTTAATCTGTAGCCGAAGGTAATAATCAAAGCTGCTGCCAGGGCAAAAATCCCGGGCACCAATAAGAAAACATTCGTGACGGCAGTTTTCAGCTCCAGGGAGGCTGTGGCCGGGTCAGCACCAACCACAAAGCCGGCCAGACCTAAAATTAACGGGATCAGAGTACCTCGCGAAATAACGGCGGTTTTGATGGAAATATTCATCAACCCCATAATAAAGGGAGAAGCATTTTCTCCTGTTTTCCATTCACCGTAAACTGCTGTATCTGTATACAAAGCAACCATCACAGCCGTCAGCACTCCTAAAAAAAACCTGGCTACCATGACCACAATAAAGAAGGTAGTGATATTAAAGGCCAGCAGTCTGGTGACAAACAAAGAAACAGCCAAACCGAAAAGACTGATAATGGCAGCAGTACGGGTTGAAAGTGCCCTCGCCATGCTGCCGCTGAGATAAGCTCCAACCACCTGAGCAATTGCACCAATGAGTAAGTAAACTGGCAGTAAAGCCTGGTTCTGCGCCACATAAGCAAAGTAGTAGGCTGCAGCCGCACTCATAATAAAGTTTACCATATAGCGGAAGAAATCACCCACCAATAACGCAATTAACGGCGGATTCTGCACAAGGCTCTTGACCATTATACTAAAGCTTACTTTTTGCGCTCCCGGAGCTATGTCAGCTTCTATGCCCGTTTCCTCATAACCCTCGGTTATTTTAAAGACTATCCAGTAACCAATCAACATCAGCAGGGCCATCAAACCGGCAAGCAGCGAATAACCCAGAACTTCATTACCTGTTAAATTGCCCAGCATGACTGCTAAAGGCAGACCGATATAAGAAAAAAAGACCCCTGCCAGGCTGGTATAAGTACCCCGCCGGGAAGCTAACAACCCTCTTTCTTCAGGATTATTTGCCAGGACATTAATTAAGGCCACATTAGCAACCCAGGCAATATTCCAGATAATGTGACTTAAGATAAAACCGGCACAAACTATGATGGCGGCAATCGGTTCGGGACCAATCCTGGTGTACTGGAACATATAAAGTATAACTACCGCCGGGGGCGCAATCAACAACCAGGAACGGTTGCGTCCCCATTTTAAAGCTTTCGTGCCGCTGATAATTGCCCCATAAAACGGTGAAAGCACAGCATCCACGATACTTGTTACGGAGCCAATCAGTGCAACTACAGGCAGTGAATATTTTGCGACATCAGTTAGAAAATAAACGAAATAAAACAACTCTACACTTGTCATTAAAGAAAAACCCAGATCACCGATGCCATAGTAGGTTTTAATAGCTTTATTTAACGGTTTTTTGGACATGAGGTAAACGCTCCTTTGAATTAGTTTGCCAAAAAGCATCCTCTTAGCTGTAGCATCCCCCACTACCAAAACAGATATTTTGTTTTTTTCTGGGAACAGCAGAACGGGGGCGGACACTTTGTATCCGCCCCCGTTTCCTTTGTGCTTTGTTAAACCGGTTATAATATTTACCTGCTCACTTCTCGTCTGTTTGTCAGCATCTTAATTAATTCATTGACAATCAACGGCAGGATGGCAAAAGCAAAAACCAAAACCCAATCACGGAAGCTTAAATTCTGGACCTTAAAGGCATCGGCCAAAAAAGGCACTGAAATAACGCCAAACTGCAGGATAAAGCCCACAATGATGGCACCAATTAAATAAATATTGGAGAAAAGACCAAGCTGCAAAATCGACTTGCTGGAACTTCGTACCGACAAGGAATAGAAGAGCTGAGAAGCAGCCAAGACAACAAAAGACATGGTTCTGGCATACGTTAAAACCGTCTCAGGAATAGCTGTTGAACCAAGACTGTAGCCATGTTCTTTTAAACCAAAGTAGAAGGCTAAGAGCGTCAGGATGCCGATTAGGGTACCGCCAATAATAGCCCTGCTTCCTGCCCCTTCAGCAAAGAAACTTTCATTCGGATCACGAGGCGGCTTTTTCATAACATCTTTATCTCCAGGGTCAACACCTAGGGCGATGGCCGGCAGGGAGTCAGTAATTAAGTTGATCCATAAGATTTGTGTCGGCAGCAGGGGTACCGGCCAGAAGAAAAGTATAGATGCAAAGACAGTGATTACTTCACCTAAATTACAGGAAAGGAGGAAAATCACCGCCTTTTTAATATTGTTGTAGATGTTCCGGCCTTCTTCTATAGCCCGGACGATGGTGGTAAAGTTGTCATCAGTTAAAATCATATCACTGGCACCCTTTGAAACATCTGTGCCGGTAATACCCATGGCTACACCGATATCTGCATATTTCAGAGATGGTGCATCATTCACACCGTCACCGGTCATGGAAACAATATTCCCGTGCGACTTGAAGGCTCTGACAATCTTTACCTTATGCTCTGGGGAAACTCTGGCAAACACTCGATAATCATTAATTCTCTGCGCAAATTCTTCGTCACTCATTTCATCAATTTCCGCCCCGAGAAGACTCTGTTCCAGATTATCAGCAATGCCCAGCTCCTTCGCAATGGCCACAGCAGTATTGCGGTGATCACCGGTAATCATAATCGGAGTTATACCGGCCAGTTTGGCAACCCTGATCGATTCCTTAACTTCCAGTCGCGGTGGATCTATCATACCTACCAAGCCAATTAAAGTCAGGTCTTCTTCCATCTCGTCAGGGTCGATAATGTCCGCAGTATCTTTATAGGCAGCACCCAGTACCCGCAAAGCATCATTTGACATCTCCTCGGCTACCTGCAGGAATTTCTCCTTCATCGACTCTGTTAACGGTACAACTTTCCCGTCTACCAGAGCGGTGCTGGCAATATTAATGATGTTATCAATAGCTCCCTTAGTATGTACCCTGTAGATATCTCCTTCTTTATTCAGCGTAGACATAAGCTTGCGCTCTGAATCAAAGGGCTTCTCCGCGACTCGCTGATGTTCGGCGTTTAATTTAGCTTTAGAAAGGTTGAAGCGCTCGCCTAAAACCACTAAGGCAATTTCGGTGGGATCACCTGTACCTTCCCCATTTTCATATGTAGCATCAGAACATAAAACCAGGGTTTTAATCAGATTAATTTTATCAATATTAGTAATCCTGAAATCGCTGCCGACTTTAGGAACATCTGCTAAATTATTAGCAGTATATGTTTTGACGACTGTCATTTTGTTTTGTGTCAAAGTGCCGGTTTTATCAGAGCAAATAATATTGACAGAACCTAATGTTTCCACAGCAGGCAGTTTTTTGACGATGGCGTTAATTTTGGACATTCTGGTGACGCCCAGGGCTAAAACTATAGCCACGATTGCCGCCAGTCCTTCCGGAATAGCAGCTACCGCCAAACTAATGGCCGTTAAAAACATTTCAAAGAGATCTCTTTTTTGGAATAAAGCAATCACAAAGATTAAGGCGCAAATACCAATGGCAAAAAAGCCTAATACCTTGCCCAGTTCTTCCAGCCTTTTTTGTAAAGGAGTCAGTTCGTCATGATCTTCGTCAAGAATCTTGGCGATTTTACCAACTTCTGTTTCCATGCCGCTGGCAACAACGACACCTTCACCGCGACCATAAGTGGCGAGGGTTGACATAAATGCCATATTAGATTTATCTCCCAGCGGTGTCTTAGGATCTTCATGCAGCTCATCTGCGTTCTTATCCGCAGGCACCGATTCACCGGTCAGGGCAGATTCCTCAATCTGCAGGTTAACACTCTCGATGAGGCGCAGGTCCGCCGGGACATATCTGCCTGCATCGATGATGACAATATCACCGGGCACCACTTCCTCAGAATTAATCTCCTTAACCTCACCGTCCCGTCGGACAACAGCTTTCGGCGTCGTCATCTTTTGTAATGCTTCAATCGCTTTTTCTGCTTTAAATTCCTGCACTACTCCAATCACGGCATTTAATACCACAACTGACAGAATAATAATGGCATCAACATACTCACCTATTAGAACAGTTATTACTGTTGCCCCCAGCAAAACATAGATCAGCATATCCTGCAGCTGGGCAAAAAAAAGTGCTGCTAAGCCTTTTTTCGGTTTACCCTTAAGCTTGTTTTCACCATACTTGGCCAGTCTGTATTGAGCTTCCTCACTCGACAGGCCTGCTGCCGGGTCTACAGCAAATTCTTTGAGCACCTCTTCACGGGATTTGGTAAACCACATGGCCAAAACACCTCTCCACATCAGTTTTCTTAGTTATTTCGCTATCTTCATTATTTATGCCTGCGGCGGCTGCGAAAACATTAACAGCATGTCCCCTTAAGAGGACAAAAACTCTGCATCCAGATCTGTCTTAGGCAGATCAGACACAGAGTCTCACGATTTAAACAATAAAGCCGGGCCATAAGGCCGTAATGACGACTTTATGCTGCTGTTAAGCAGACGTTACTCCCTCTGGCAAATAATTCTATTGTAGAAAGTTTATCACGACCGTTTGTTTTAGTCAACAGTTTCTGCCGGTCCGGCTGCGAGCGTTGTGTTTCTTACAAAGAAAGCACCCTCGTGATAGCCAGGGCACTTTTTTATGTACAGAGTCTTTTTTATTTATTGATCTGCCAGTAACATCTTTTCGGGGAAACAATTTTCTCCTCTTTTTTTAGCTTTTTCATCACTTTATCTACTTCTTTTCTATCTACACCGGTAGCAGCCGCTACTTCTCCTGCGCTAACAGGCTTGTCTGCTTTGCTGAAGAAATCAAGAACTTTTTCGTAACTATCCATTCTTATCCTTCCTTTCTCTCACTTCTCTTAAACATATTTTATTATAGCATGCTGCATAAATCCTTACAAATACCTTACTTGTCAACTATTACCCTCAGGCAGAGCAGCAAGTTTCTTTTAGACATAACTTTTTTCCAAATTGTCTGCTATACTGTCCAGCCAATTGCCGGAAAAATCTTCAATTTGACCCTTGTCAACTGCCTGGGCTAGTTGGGGATCAATTGGTATTCTTGCCAACAGCTTTATCCCATACTGCTGTGCAATCTCTTCTAAATGGCTGTCACCAAACAACTTATATTCTTTTTCACATTCGGGACATTTAAAATAAGACATATTTTCTACAATACCTAAAATAGGTATGTTCATCATTTCTGCCATTTTAACGGCTTTAGCAACAATCATGCCCACAAGTTCTTGCGGTGACGTGACAACGATAATGCCATCTAAAGCCATGGATTGAAATACAGTCAGGGGCACATCACCGGTGCCTGGCGGCATGTCAATAAACATGAGATCTACGTCGCCCCAGATCACATCAGTCCAAAACTGTTTCACAACACCGGCAATCATAGGTCCCCGCCACACAACAGGATCGGTTTCATTAGGCAGTAACATATTAATGGAAATTATATCAATACCGGATCTGCTTTTGACCGGGATAATCCCCTTTTCACTGACGGCGGCCTTCTGCTTCAGGCCAAAAGCTTTAGGGATGGAGGGGCCGGTAATATCAGCATCCAAAATCGCACTACGATAGCCCTTCCTCCTCATCAATACAGCCAACAGGGAAGTAACCAGTGATTTTCCCACACCACCTTTTCCGCTGAGTACACCTATAACTCTCTTAATCTTACTAAGTTCATGCGGTTTAACCAAAAAGTCAATTCTTTCCTCTTTTCTGTCACTGCAGTCCTTCCCACAGCTGCTGCAGTCCTGATTACAACTTTCACTCATACGGTTATTCTCCTTTACAGACAAAATTTGCCTTGCTGACCATATCTGCGTCTGCGACAGCGACCACAGCCATGAGCGCGTTCGCTCTCATCATATAGTTTGTAATCTCCACCCTCAATTTTTAGTACACTGCCATTAACTATGGCTTCAGCGATTCTTTTACGTGCATCATTATAAATACGCTGCACTGTTGTCCGTGCCACATTCATTCTCTCGGCGCACTCTTCCTGCTTTAAGCCCTCTAAATCAATAAGACGTATTGTCTCGAATTCATCTACAGTCAGGATCGTTACATCTTGATCCGTCGGGACCGAACTTAATGGGCCAAAAAGATTCCTTTCCGGCAAACAACAAACCTTGCGCCGTTTTCGCGGTCTTGCCATTATTATTCACCCCTGTCAGCAGTTTCATTAATCTTCTCAGAGCAGTTCACTTACCATGCAATTATATCACGAAAATGAGTAACAGGCATGAAAACCTGTTACTCATCTTCCTCTTCCAGGTCTGCTAATTTGTCTTTAATAAAATTTAGTCTTCGTTCTAGTATCTCTTTTTCTTCCAGTAAAAAATCTTTGCCGGCAGGTAAATATGCAGGTTCTGCTCTAAATCCCCTGCTGTAACCGCACCAACGGCCTCTTCCTCCGCCTCCAAAGCCGGCATAACCTCTGCCGCACGGACCAAAACCCCTACCGGTTAATGGACCACGTCCCAGCGGACCTGTTCCGTCCCAACCTGGCATTTAAGCTAACCTCCCTTCATTATTGACATATGCCCTATTCACTTCTATTATACAACATTTTGGGCATATGTCAATATCTACAGCATAATCAGAAAAATTTACTAAAACAAAAAACCCGGCTAAAGTAAATTGCTTACTTTTAGCCGGGTCGCGAATTTATTTAACCGCATTTAGAGTAGCCACAATGTATACAGACAACACAGCCGCTTTCATGATTGATCGGCATGCCGCAGTCCGGGCAGGCTTGGTCAACAGCCACACCTGAGCTGGCTTTTCTTTTCAAGCTGTTCACAGGTATCTTTTTTACATACTCACCGGATCTGGCGGCCACCTCAGATAGTTTCTCCAGTGCCTTGGACAAACCATTACCATTGGCGCCGTTCTTTGCTACTGCTTGTCCCTGGTCGTTACTGCCTACATCCATATACTTCTCAATAACCCGTGCAATGGCATCGGGGCAGGACATGACCTTAACCCCTTCACGGCGAATACAGGCGGCACAGCGAATACCTTTGATCTGATCTAGGATGGAGTTGATGGAAATACCGGAGCGTAAGGAGATAGAAATTAACCGCGCTGTCGCCTCTGATTGGGAGGCACAACCGCCCGCCCGGCCGGTGTTGGTAAAGATCTCGCAAATACCCTGTTCATCCGCATTAACGCTGACATATAGATTGCCGCAGCCAATTTTAATTTTCTCTGTTACTCCCATTGTCACTTCCGGTCGCGGCCGGGGAGTGATCGAGTTAGGCGGCGGCACTTGGCCGGCAGCCGTATCATCTGCCTTTTTACCCTTAGCAGTACCGGCGGACAGCACCTGCTCCTCCCGGCTGCCGTCACGGTAAACAGTCAGTCCCTTACAGTTTAGTTCATAAGCCAGCTGAAAAGCGGTGGCAACATCCTCCCGGGTTGCTGAATTGGCAAAGTTAATAGTTTTGGATACCGCATTATCGGTGTATTTCTGGAAGGCGGCCTGAATACGAATATGCCATTCCGGCGCAATCTCCGCCGCTGTCAGGAAAATTTTCTGCACCCATGCGGGCACTTCAGCTAACCCTTGGACGGAACCTGTTTCGGCAATTTTAGCCAGTAATTGGGGAGAGGCAAAACCATACTCCTGAGCATAACGTTCAAAAATCGGATTAACTTCCACAAAAGCAGTGCCGTCTAAAACATTTTTTGTATAGGCCACGGCAAAAATGGGTTCGACACCACTTGAGGCACCACAAATCATGGAAATAGTACCGGTGGGGGCAATGGTCGTGATGGTCGCATTGCGCATTTTCCGCTTACCATCATAAATTGAACCCTCATAGTTAGGAAAAGTTCCCCGCTCATTAGCCAACCGTTCCGATTCCAGGGATCCCTGCAGCTGAATAAACTTCATGATTCTTTCTGCGTACTCCACCGCTTCTGCCGAGGCATAGGGAATCTGCAGTTGAGATAACAAATCGGCAAAGCCCATCACACCCAGGCCGATTTTACGATTACCCAGCACCATTTTTTCTATCATTTCCAGCGGATACTTATTGGCATCAATGACATTATCAAGGAAACGCACCGCCAGTCGGGTCACTGCAGCTAAACGTTCCCAGTCAACAACTAATTCTCCCTCCTGCTCTTTTACCATCACTTTTAAGTTAACAGAGCCAAGATTACAAGCTTCATTAGGTAACAGCGGCTGCTCACCACAGGGATTTGTTGCTTCAATATCGCCTAATTGAGGGGTAGGGTTATCTTTGTTCAACCGGTCTAAAAAGATTACCCCTGGTTCGCCATTGCGCCAAGCATGATCAACAATTTTATTAAAAACCTCAACGGCAGAGATTTGCGCCACAATTTTTTTCGTATGCGGATCCACTAAATCATAATTCCGCCGTTCTTTAAGGGCCTGCATAAATTCTTCCGTGAGACCTACGGAAATATTAAAGTTAGTAATCTCACTATTGTCTTCTTTACATTGGATAAATTCAATAATATCAGGATGATCTACCCGTAAAATACCCATATTGGCGCCGCGGCGGGTACCGCCCTGCTTGACGGCCTCGGTGGCAGCATTAAAGACCTTCATAAAACTAACCGGTCCGGAGGCGACACCACCGGTAGAACGCACAGTACTGTTTTTCGGACGCAGGCGGGAAAAACTGAAACCGGTACCTCCGCCAGACTTATGAATGATGGCAGCATATTTTATCGCATCAAAAATAGCTTCCATACTGTCATCTACCGGCAGAACAAAACAGGCACTTAACTGCCCTAAATCTCTGCCTGCATTCATTAAGGTCGGTGAGTTTGGCATAAACTCAAGCCTGGCCATCAGTTCGTAAAACTGCTTAGTCAGATCTTCTATTTCCTCAGCCGACTTACCATACTGCTGTTCAACCTGAGCAACAACCCTGGCCACTCTGTACAGCATATCCTCCGGCTCTTCTATTACTACCTGTTCTTCGTTTTTTTTCAGGTAGCGTTTTTCCAGTATCACTCTGGCTGTGGCCGTCAACTGCATTTTGGGCCAGGATTCTGGCACTTTCCCGTTACCATCCAAGCTAATCCCCAACTTTCTTTTGTAATCAAATAACTTATGTATTGCAGTAAACACAATATATAGTGCATGTATATTTTACCAACTCAATATGTTGTAGTCAACAACAAATCTTCGCTATCTACTGCAGTAAAAGTTGAGGTCAGGCAAATAGTAGCAGGCTTAAAGCCATCACCGCCATGCCTAAAACAAGACCCAGAATAGCCAGATGATGTTCCCCGTATCTTTCTGCCGTCGGCAGCAGCTCATCTAGGGAAATATAGACCATGATACCGGCAACCCCGGCAAAGGTGATCCCAAACATTGCCTCATTTAAAAAACTGGACAAAAGAAAATACCCGGCCAAAGCGCCGATCGGTTCTGAAAGCCCTGACAGCAGCGAATAAAGAACAGCTTTTTTGCGATTACCTGTCGCAAAATAGATTGGACAGGAAATGGCAATCCCCTCGGGAAGATTGTGAATGGCAATGGCGATGGCAATAGATAAACCTAGTTTGGGATCTTCCATGGCACTGACAAAAGTTGCCAGACCCTCAGGAAAGTTATGTATAGCCACAGCCAGAGCAGAAAACAAGCCTATTCTCAGCAAGCCGGCACTATCAGTATTATCATGCGGGTCCTGAATCTCATGAGGGTTATCGGCACTGGGCACAAGCATATCAATAATGGCGATTAAGGCGATGCCGGCAAAAAAAGCAATGGTCGTCAGCCAGTAACCTTTGACATCACCATAGACAAGCGATAAGGAGGCCCTGGCCTCCGGAAATATTTCAATCATGGACACATAAATCATCACACCGGCAGATAAGCCCAGTGCTGCCGATAAGAATTTTCTATTTGTTTGTTGAGCATAACAGGCGAATAAGCTTCCTACCACCGTCGACAGACCGGCAAACATTGTAATCCCAAAAGCAAACAGTAAATTGTTGTTTTCCAGCATGATGGTTCCTCCCCTACACTAACTTCAGCTGAAAATCAGCAGTATTAGCAGCATAAAAAAATGATGAAGTAATTGTTTTTGTTCTCTGATAAAAGCTTAATATGAACATGTTGAAGCAGTAACTTACCGGCCAAGCTTGCTACTTGTTGTCCCAGTGCAGTAAACGACGCTCACCTTCCAGTTTAGTGATTTCAGTTATATCTTGACTGACTTCCAGCACTCCACGGTATTTGCCGGCTGCGTCACGCAGGGCAAAATACTGGATCAAAATCATTTTCCCTTTGGCCTGCAGCCAAAACATAGCCTGATCCTGCCTGCCGGAACGAAAACTTTCAATAATTTCAGTTACTGTGTTCACACTTCCGGGCGGGTGACAATTTTTTACATCCCTGCCGATCACTGCCGGGGAACGAGGAAAGATCCTGTCCTTTGGTCTGGTAAAAAACCTGACTTTATTCTGCTCGTCCACATAAGTTATATCAAGCGGCAAAGTGTTTAGTATCATTGCAATCTGCTCAAAATCCAGGCTGCCCGTTGCCGTCTGCCATAAACCTGAGGCAGCATCTGACTGCACTTTCTGCATTGCGGCAGCCATTGCTTTTTCTGAAGTCTTTGGTTTGCGGATAAAAGGAAAATCGTATTCCAGACTTTGCATCTGCATTTCCTGCCACTCTGTAGCCGCAAACAGCTCACTGGCCACCGGGAAGAGAATTAATTCTTCTTTTTTCACCAGTCCCTGCATAGCAAAAATAAGTTTTGCCAGCAGGTTGTTAAGCTTGCTCTCTGTGCAGTCTGCCCTCTCCAGATAGGAGATTACTGCTTTTAATAAAGTTTTTATCTCTTCATGCAGAGCCCACATAATGGACAGACCGGCAAACTTCTCCCGCTTTTTCTCTAACAGCGGAAATAAAATGTTTTCTTTCTTTTCATAGTGCGCAGTAAATTCCTGCAGCTCTCGCAGTTTGGGGAGCAGCTGTTTTTGCTTTTCAGCCAAACTGATTTCCTGTTTAATAATCTTTTTGATTTCGTTTAGTTTGGCAACCAGTGCCTTATTCTCTTCTCTAAGATAGCCCAGGAAACTACTTTCTGCAGGCGGTTCCCAAACATACGCAGCTAAACTTTTATAGAAAACGTTGATCACTTTATCCAGATGGGGCAAGATTTCTGTCGGCTGATACCCTTTCTGCAGCAGCAGATAAAATATGGCGAAGACCTCCTGCGGCGTAACCCTTTCAATCTCTTCCTTATACTGCAGGTAGAGCTCTTTACCGTTTTCCTGCCGCATCAGACCCTGTACATACCGAGCTAACTGCTGCACCCTAGGCGTTAACTCTTCCTTAAACATGCTGCCCTGCCACCTCCGTGCTTTTTCTCAAAAGCTTGCTTTTATCTTCTCTTACCCTATTGTACACCGGAATATAGCTCGAAAAGATCTTTTATGGCAACTATAACATAGATTATACAAACCTTTCAAACAAACTCTCAGGACCGACATTACCCGACTGTTGAGTTAATTTCGGTAATTTGATAAAATGTTTTTACAACTTACAGCAAGACAAAAAGCAGGCACCTCAAGTTATTTCAGTTTCACTGCCGATAAAATAATGAGGAGGTTGACAAAAGCCGTGAATACGGAAAAATTAAAAATTTTAATTAACCATCTCAAAGGGCATAATGAAGATCATGCCAAGGAGATAATTGAACTGGCACAAAAAGCAAAAAAGTTAGGACATGATGAAGTGCATGACTTGTTGCTAAAATCTGCTGAAGAGCTTCGTGTTTCTAATATTTCGCTGGAAAAAGCAGAAAAACTGCTGGCAAAGGAGAGATAACAGATGTGTCTGGCCAAAGTCTACAATGAAGAAGGAGCAGAGCCTTTATTGGATAGTGTAACGAGCGTCTCAGTAGATAATGACCGGCTGATCTTCACCACACTATTTGGTGAAGAACAAATTTTTACAGGCACCATCAAGCGTATCGATTTTAGTGATGCCCAAATACATATTACTAAAAAATAAGCGGTGTTAAAATACTTTCTGTTTAGAAATGCACCCCTTTTTTGCAGATATGATTAAGGCTAATCCTTAACAGCGTAATGTCAGACGTGAACAGGCATTAGGCTGTTTTTATTTATTATTAAAGGATAGCAATGATAGCTTCGACAAGCTATAATTTTTACATAACACACACACTAGAGTTGGGAGATGAATTGATGAAAGTGATTATGTATGGCTCAGAAATATGTCCGGATTGCGTAGCCGCCAAAAAGCAGCTGCTTGCTTTACCCGAGATCGAATTAGAGTACCGGAATATTACTGAAAATACGACAAACCTAAAGGAATTTTTAGCCTTCCGTGATCATGAGGAGATGTTTGCCTCAATCAAAGCAAACGGCAAAATCGGCATCCCGTTTTTTATTTTGCCGGACGGCAGCAAGACTTTTACCGTGAGTGATTTTGCAGAGGTAAAAGAGATTAACACAGATACAAAGTGCTGTTCCCTTAGCGGTGAGAAACAGTGCTAAACTAAGCAGCTGTAGTTAAGCTGATTATAACCGAGCAAGATTGCAAACCTTGCACCAAGGCAAGTTCACAATTTTGTAATAATTTATTGCATTAAAAGACAAGTCACGATATAATGAAAACATTAAAGATTTACATAAAGAGAAAAGGAGGAAGAACCGATGACAAAGAGATTAGTTGCACTGCTCTTAGTTGCCATGATGTTGTTCACTTTAACAGCATGTGGTAGAGGGGGCGACCAGGGAGACAATGGTGGTGAAGACGAAGCCACTTACAAGATTGGCATCATCACCGGTACAGTTTCACAGGGTGAAGAGGAGTACCAGGCTGCACAAAGAATGAAAGAAAAATATGGTGAAGACAAAATTGTCACCGCTACCTATCCTGACAACTTCTCTTCCGAGACAGAAACTACCATTGCCAGGGTTGTGGAGTTAGCTTCTGATCCTGATGTGAAGGCCATTGTTTTTGTGCAGGCTGTACCAGGGGCAGCTGCTGCCATTGACAAAGTTCGTGAAACCCGTCCAGACATGCTTTTCATTGCTGGTGTTGCCGCGGAAGATCCGGCAACCATTGCCAGCAAAGCTGACATTGTTTTACTTGTAGACGAGATTTCTATGGGTAGAACAATCCCGCAAAAAGCTGCTGAAATGGGTGCTAAAACATTTATCCACTATTCCTTTGCACGTCACCTTTCCTATGCTACCATTGCTGCCCGTCGTGAGTTAATGATTGAAACCTGCGATGAGCTCGGCATTGAGTTTGTTGACGTAACTGCTCCCGACCCCACCGGTGATGCCGGTGTTTCCGGTGCGCAGCAGTTCATTCTGGAAGATGTGCCCCGTCAGATTGAGAAGTATGGTAAAGATACTGCTTTCTTCTCTACCAACTGTTCCATGCAGGAGCCCTTAATTCGCTCGATTCTGGAACAAGGCGCCATTTATCCGCAGCAGTGCTGCCCCAGTCCTTACCATGGCTATCCGGCAGCTTTGAACATCAATGTTGAAGGTCATGAAGGTGATGTTCAATACATGCTTGATGCTATTAAGGAAAAACTGGTCGCTGCTGGCCAAGAAGGCAGAATGTCTACCTGGGGTGTTCCCATTAACATGTTAATGATCGAAGCCGGCGTAGACTATGCTATCGAGTTCTGTGAAGGCAGAACAAACGGCAGATTCGACAAAGATGTACTCTTTGCTTCCATCAACAAAGTGGACAGCTCCTGCGAGATCAGCAACTACGAAGACGCCGAAGGAGTTATTGACAACTACTTCTTGCTGCTCTGCGATTTCTATGATTTCAGCAAATAACTGTTAAAGCTATCGGCTGAATAAACGCCGGCTTGCTCGGCAAGCCGGCGTATCTATTTTCATTATCATTTTTGCACATTTATTGCTACAAGAGCGGGGGTGTACATTTGAGTGCTCAATATTTATTAAACATGCAAAACATCTCCAAAGAATATGACGGTAATCTGGTTTTAAAAAATGTTACCTTACAAGTAAAACCAGGCGAAATCCACGCTCTCGTCGGTGAGAACGGTGCCGGCAAATCAACCTTAATGAATATTCTTTTTGGCATGCCGGTGATTCATACAACCGGTGGCTTTGAAGGCAGTGTGGAGATTAACGGGGAACAGGCTAACATTGATTCTCCCAATAAAGCCATTGATTTCGGCATTGGCATGGTACACCAGGAATTTATGCTGATACCTGGTTTTACCGTGACAGAAAATATTAAAATTGGCAGAGAAATTAGTCACCCCTCCCTGTTAAGTCATATCTTTGGGAAGGAACTGGAAACTTTAGACCTGGAACAAATGGCGCAGGATGCTCGTACAGCGCTCTCAACCATCGGCCTCAATATTGAGGAATATGTTAAAGTTGCCGGCTTACCGGTAGGTTACATGCAGTTTATTGAAATCGCCCGGGAAATTGACAAAACCGGTCTTAAATTATTGGTATTTGACGAACCCACAGCTGTTCTGACCGAAAGTGAAGCAGAAAGATTGCTCAAAATTATGAAAAAAATTGCCGCTAAAGGCATTGCCATAATTTTTATTACACACCGCCTTTCCGAAGTCATGGAATATGCTGACAGCATGACGGTGCTGCGTGACGGCGAACTAATTACGCGTAAAGAAGTGAAAGATACCAGCATTGTAGAAATTGCCGAATTAATGATTGGCCGTAAAGTTGAGAAGTTGGTCGACCTGGAAGATGATACCCGCAGCTTTGCAGAGCAAAGTGTTGCTTTAGCCCTGAAAAACTTCCACGTCGATATGCCGGGAGAAAGGGTCCGCGGTGTTGATTTAGAAATCTATAAGGGCGAAATCTTTGGCATCGGCGGTCTGGCCGGGCAGGGTAAAATTGGCATTCCCAACGGCATCATGGGGCTGTATGAGTCTCAGGGTACAGTTGAAGTTTTCGGTAAAAAACTTGATCTTAACAAGTTAGGCAATGCTTTGACGAACAGCATCGCCTTCGTTTCCGAAGACAGGCGGGGGGTTGGTCTCCTGCTGGACGAATCTATCGAACTTAACATTGCCTTTTCCGCTATGCAGGTAAAAAACGAGTTCCTGCACAATTTTGGACCCATCAAGCTGCTGGACAAGAAAAGAATGCGTCAGCACGCGCTAGACATGATCAAGCTGCTTGACATCCGCTGTACCGGTCCAACACAAAAAGTAGGCAGTCTTTCCGGCGGTAACCAGCAAAAAGTCTGCCTTGCCAGGGCGCTGACCATGAATCCTGACATTTTGATTGTTTCAGAACCCACCAGAGGTATTGATATCGGCGCCAAAAAACTTGTCCTGGAATATTTGGTAAAACTAAACCGCGAACAAGGTACGACCATTGTTGTCGTCAGCTCTGAACTTGTGGAATTGCGTTCGCTTTGTGATCGCATCGCCATTGTTTCCGGCGGTAAAATTTCCGCCATTATTGAGCCTGACGCACCAGATGCTGAATTTGGTTTAGCAATGGCTGCAGGTTAAACAGCCACCAACAGTAAAAATTATAACTTTTTAGGTATAAAGAAAGAGGTAATACATTATGCAGGAACAGCTAAAAAAAGCATATGATAATATTGGTTTGCCTCGCTTAATCATCATCAGCTTTTTTCTCCTGATGCTCTTTCTCGCCGCACCCTTAGGACTAAATGTACTCAGCCTGTTAGGGGATACGCTGCGCAGATGGGCCATGTACGGAGTTTTAGTTTTAGCGATGGTACCGGCCATTCAAAGTGGTATCGGCCCTAACTTCGCCATCTCCTTAGGTATCGTCTGCGGTCTTTTAGGTGCAACCATTAGTATTGAGCTTGGCATCAGCAACCAATGGGCGGCCATGGGAACAGCCATGCTGCTTGGAGCAATTATGGCTACCGTTTTAGGTATTTTATATGGATTACTACTGAATAACGTTAAAGGGTCAGAAATGACAGTCTCCACCTATGTAGGTTTTTCCATAATTGCTTTTATGAATATTCTGTGGCTCACCTTACCTTTCAAAGACGGAAACCTTATTTGGCCCATCGGTAAGGTTGGTATGCGGAATACCATCAGCCTTTCCGAATCCTTTGGTTTATTGTTAAATAACACCTGGGGCTTTACCATCGGCAAAAGCGGGACAGGCCTTTATGTGCCCACGGGACTGATATTATTCTTCCTTTTTGCCTGTGTACTTATGTGGTTATTCATGAGAAGTAAGACGGGTATTGCTTTAAGTGCAGCAGGTTCCAGTCCGGCTTTTACACGGGCCTCAGGCATTAATGTCAACAAAATGCGTATCATCGGCACAGCAATATCTACAGCCTTAGGTGCTGTTGGCATCATTGCTTATGCCCAGAGCTATGGTTTTTTACAGCTTTATAATGCCCCTTTGTGGATGGGCTTCCACTGTGTGGCGGCTGTTTTAATCGGTGGTGCCACTACAAAAAGAGCATCAATCGCCAATGTGATTATCGGCACCTTCTTATTTCAGGGCATTTTAGCCGTGGCGCTGCCTGTCGTTAACCAATTACTACCGGAAAGCAACTTACCCGACGTCATTCGCCTCATCATCTCCAACGGTATTATCCTCTATGCCATCTCGAAAACGAAAGGAGATAAATAAGGTGAGCACTAAAGACAAAACAATTAAAGCAGTCCTTGAAAATAAGGTAGTAATTCTATTTGTCCTCTTATGTATCGCGGCTATTTACGCTTCCAAAAGCCCCCTGACTTTTGTGGCAAGTGAGCTGTTTACTCGTTTTGGCCGTAATGGTTTTACCGTCCTTTCCCTGCTGATTCCGGTTTTAGCAGGCATGGGTCTTAACTTCGGCATTGTCATCGGCGCCATTGCTGCGCAAATTTCCGTCTTCTGGGTCGTCTACTGGGGCTATACCGGCATTACCGGTTTTCTGCTCTGTGTCCTGATGGCCACACCCATCGCTGTCTTCTTCGGCTGGCTGGTAGGCCGCCTCTTTAACAAGATGAAAGGTGCGGAAATGATTGCCGGCTTGGTGCTGGGCTATTTTGCGGACGGGCTCTATCAGCTCTTTTTCCTCTATATAATCGGCGGCATCATACCGGCAGATAATCCGCGCTTAATTATTTCCGGCGGCATCGGCGTAAAAAATACAATTGACCTGGCTGATAACCTAAAGTATGCCTTAGACACAGTTTCCATGCTGACGATTCTTAAACTTACTTTTGC
The DNA here is from genome assembly GCA_012522335.1 of Bacillota bacterium. Taxonomy (GTDB): domain Bacteria; phylum Bacillota; class Dethiobacteria; order Dethiobacterales; family Dethiobacteraceae; genus UBA9865. The sequence goes on along the minus strand of JAAYKP010000079.1, from coordinate 8,793 downwards.
GGCCATGTTAGCAGCCGGTGTAATTAAATTGATCCTTTACTTTACCCGCAAGGCAGGTTCAATAGGGGAAAATGTGCTGCTCATGGTGGCCGCCGTTGCAGGCTTTGCGGCTATCACCTTAATACCTCCCCTTACTAATTTCCTCAGTACCGATCGTTTACTGCTCTTAGATGCTGTCACCATCGGCATTGTTATAGCCATTGTCTCCCAGCTGTGGCAGCTTGTCAGTAATAAAATTATTAAGAAAAAGCAAGATTATCCAATTATGCGTCCGCTCATAGTGATAGCGGCAGCCATTGGGGTATATTTTACCACCTATCTCAAGCCGGTAGAAGATATCCTGCTCTTTGTCAGAATTCCGGTCATGACTTATCTCTGTATTGTAGCCCTGTGCCTCTTTAACTCCCTGATCCTGCGCACCCGCCTCGGACAAAATATGCGCACAGTGGGACAAAGCCAGGTGGTAGCCAATGCTGCCGGTCTTGATGTTGATCGTTATAGAATCATCGCCATGATCATCTCCACTGTCCTGGCCTGCTGGGGGCAATTAATCTACCTGCAGAATATGGGTACCTTTTCCACTTATGGCGCGCATACACAAGTAGGCCAATTTGCCATTGCCGCCCTGTTAGTAGGCGGAGCTTCAGTACAAAAAGCCGACAACAAACAAGCTATTATCGGGGTAATCCTTTTCCATACACTGTTCATTGTGGCCCCGCAAGCCGGTCAAGAGCTCTTTAACAATGCCCAATTAGGGGAATACTTCCGGGTTTTCGTAGCCTACGGTGTTATTGCCGTCTCACTGGCTATGCACGCCTGGAAAACGGTGGTTAAACCCAAAACAGCTGCAGCAGCTCCTCCACCGGCACAGGGTGCTGCAGTAACTGAAAGTTAAAACACAAGGACATAAAAACACAAGACCTTCGCTCAAGTCAACTTGAGCGAAGGTCTTTTTCTTGCTGGAAGACTGAAAAACGGCTACTGCAGTGGATGGGCGCAGTTAGGGCAAAAGCGGAAATTCTCTGTCGTTTGATAGCCACAGTTGGCACAGCGCTTCAGTGTCTCCCGGTACCCCCTTCTGAACAAGTGTAAATCATTTTCTGTCAGGGTAACATTTTCGCCCCTGGCAATGCGCTCACCCAGTTCTGCTGCTATGGTATAGAGACTGCCGCAGCAGCTGCTTCTCACATAGTATTTTTTATTCCACTTGAAAAGGGGGATAAAAAATATACTAAAGGACGTATACTCCATAATTACTGTGTAGTTACCATAGCGACCGCATTGAGTACAAACTACAGGCTGGTTAAAATCTAACTGCTCCTGTTTGGTAGCTGCACCAAAAACAAAAAACATTTTTACTCATCTCCGTTTATTTACAAGTAATATTTCTGTTTAGGGCTCCCTTTTCTCTCTGCAGGTGGGGAAGATAAACAACATTTTTCCGCTCCGTACCGAGATAAAGCAGCCGGTCAGTGCTGCTAAGAATATTTTATCAAGAGCTGTCCTTTTCTACAACATTTCCTGATAGCTCTTCCCGCGCCGGAGAAGAAACTCTCGGCTGCTTTCTGTAATAATAGCTTACTTGATAGGAAAAATAACAGTACACAAAAATAATATTGGGGGTTTGAAGATGAACGTACTGGAAATTATGGAACAAAGAATGAGCTTTTCTTTTGAGGTCTTTCCGCCCAAAGATGACCAGCCGTTAGAACCGCTTTTAGAAACCTTAGAGCATCTCTATAAGTTTAACCCGGATTTTATCAGCTGTACATATGGAGCAGGCGGCTCTAATGCCGGCCGTAATGTGGAAATTGTTAAAGCCATGAAAGAGAGAGGCAGAACCATTCCGGTAACCCATTATACTTGTATCGGCAACACTAAAGAAACTATCGCCAAAGAACTGCAGGGATATTTAGATATCGGGGTCGACCATATTCTTGCTCTGCGCGGGGATTTCCCCAAAGGCTGGGAGGGTACGCGGGGAGATTTTAATTATGCCAATGAATTGGTGGAATTCATTAGAACAAACTTTCCCCAGTTCACCATTGCTGTTGCCGGCAACCCGGAAAAACATTTTGAGGCCGATTCTTTCGCCGCTGATATAGCACATTTGCGTATGAAACAGGATGCCGGCGCTGACTTTATTATGACACAGCTCTGTCATGACGTAGAGCACTACGAATGGTGGGTCGAAGCAATTCGCAAAGCAGGTGTATATTTGCCTATTGATGTCGGTGTAATGCCCGTCCTGCAGAAAGACCCTACAATCCGCATGGCGGTGATGAACGGCAGCGCTATCCCGCGCGATCTGGCTGAGATTATTGCCAGATACGGAAATAACCCGGAAGACTTTAAAAAGGCCGGTAAAGAATATACTGTGAAGCAAATTCACAAATATATCAGCGCCGGCATAGACGGACTGCATATCTATGCTTTAAATAAATGGCGTGATGTGACCGACATTATCAATGCTGCCGGCATCAGAAAAATGAGTGAATAGTACAGCCACGGCCTTAAGCGGGAGGGTCTGGCCGGCCCTCCTCTCATCTCTTGCTGCAGGGAGGTAAGCAGATGGCAAAGATCATTATCGATGAGCAAAGCTATGAAGTTAAAGATAATCTAACCATTTATGAAGCCTGTCGGCAGGCGGGGATTATTCTTCCCGCCTTAATGTATGATGACAGGTTGGAACCTGTAGCCAGTTGTGATTTAAGCGTTGTCGAGGTGGAAGGTGAAAAAAAGCTGGTTAATGCCTGTACCCAGCGCATCAGTGACGGCATGAAAATCCAGACGCAGACTGCGCGGGTTAGGGAAGCAAGAAAGAAAGTGTTAACTGACCTGCTGGCGAAACATCCCCTTGATTGCGAGCAATGCTCAACTGCAGTACAGTGCAAGCTGCAGGCATATGTTCAGGAATATGAAATCCCCCACCCGACGCAAAAAAGCAGCAATAAAAATTATGAACTTGATGAAAGCAATCCCTTTTACATTATCAACCCCAACAAATGTCTTGCCTGCGAGCTTTGCGTACGCGTTTGCAGTGAACTGCAGGGTGTTGGCGCTCTGGAAATAAATGATAAAGGGTATGTACAGCGCAAGCTTACAGTTGAATGTGAATCCTGCGGTAACTGTATTGATATCTGTCCTGTACGGGCGATTATACCCAAAAGGTTTGCCGAAGAATATGCACAAGAACTGGCAGTAATGGGTAAAGAACAGGCGTCTGAACAGACACGCCATGTCAAAACTACCTGCTCTTATTGTGGGGTTGGCTGCCAATTAGAATTAGTTGTGCTCAACGAAAAAGTCATCGATGTTAAGCCGGTTAAAGTGCCGCCCAATAACGGTTTACTATGTGTCAAGGGTAAGTTTGGCCACAAATTTATTAATCATCCCACCCGTTTAAAAACACCGCTGATCAGGAAAAATGGCAAACTTGTGGAGGCCGACTGGGATGAGGCTTATGACTTAATAACAAAAAAAGTAAAAGAAATTAAAAGTAAATACGGTAGCGATGCTTTTGCCGGCTTAAGTTCAGCCAGATATACCAATGAAGAAAACTATCTTTTTCAAAAACTGGTCAGAACAGTCTTCGGCACCAATAATGTTGATCATTGCGCCCGTCTCTGACACTCTTCCACGGTTGTAGGACTTGCAACCACGTTAGGTAACGGGAACATGACCAACAGTATCAGCGATATTCGTGAGACAGATTTAATGTTTGTGATCGGTTCCAATACGACCGAGAACCATCCTGTCATTGCTAATTTTATGCGGCAGGCCAAAAAACGCGGCGCCAAACTTATTGTCGCTGACCCGAGGGAAATTGACCTGGCCAAAATTGCCGACATTTATCTGCAAATAAAACCAGGCAGCAATATTGCCCTAATCAATGCTATGATGCATGAAATTATCAAAAATAAGTGGTATGACCAAGAGTTTGTTGCCGCACAAACGGAAGGCTTTGCGGAGCTCGCTGCGCACATACAGGATTTTACGCCGGAAAAAGTTGCCGAGGTCTGCGCTGTTAGTGCCGAGGACATTAAAAAAGCAGCGCAGATGTATGCTGCCGCTGAGAAAGCCGGAATTTTCTACGCCATGGGCATCACGCAGCATCTCTCAGGCGTCCATGCTACCATGGCTCTCTCCAACCTGGCCATGCTTTGCGGCAATCTGGGCAAAGAAGCGGCAGGGATAAATCCTTTACGGGGACAAAACAATGTGCAGGGCGCCAGTGATATGGGCTGCCTGCCCGGTGATTACCCCGGCTATCAGAAAGTTTATCATCCCGAAGCACGGAAAAAATTTGAGCAGGCCTGGGGAGTCAGTCTGCCGGCCAAAACAGGTTTAACACTTTCTGAAATCATACATGGCGGTGCCGACGGCACAATTAAGTTCCTGTACATTACAGGTGAAAACCCCATGATGACCGATCCTGATTTAAAGAAAGTGCGTCATTCTTTAACAAGCCTGGAGTTCCTGGTTGTGCAGGATATCTTCTTAACAGAAACAGCAGCCCTGGCTGACGTGGTACTTCCCGCTTCTTCCTTTGCTGAAAAGGATGGTACCTTTACTAATACTGAACGCAGGGTACAGAGAGTGAGAAAAGCCATTGAGCCCATCGGGGATTCTAAGCCGGACTGGGTAATCTTCTCAGAGTTAATGGCCCGCTTGGGAAGGCCGCAGTCTTATCGCTCGCCGGCTGACATCATGGCAGAAATAGCCGGTCTGGTACCTGAATATGCCGGCATTACCTATGAGCGTCTGGATGAAGTAGGTATTCAGTGGCCTTGCTATTCTGCGGATCACCCGGGAACACCAATCCTGCATCAGGATAAGATTGAACGCGGCAAAGGACTATTTGTGACTGTGGATAATATCTCCAGCGCAGAATTAGCAAACTATGATTATCCCTTCATCATGACTACCGGCAGAAATCTTTACCAATATCATGCCATGTCCATGAGCGGTAAAGTTGATGAACTGAATAAAAAAGCATCTGAATCATACATCGAAATAAATACGGCAACAGTGGAACGTTTAGGATTAAAGGACGGTGACCAGGTCAAAGTTACCTCACGCCGCGGTTCCCTCATCACAACCGTGAAAGCAACAGACAGAATTGCAGAAGAAGTTATGTTCATGCCGATGCATTTTGCCGATGCCAAAGTCAATTATCTAACCAACACAGTAACCGACAAGATGGCCAAGATTCCGGAACTAAAAGTTGCCGCTGTCAGGGTAGAAAAAGTATAAATACCGTATGCCAAAGGCCAGGGAGAAAGGAACACTCCCTGGCCTGACTAATGCGCCGTATAAATGTATACTTACTTTATTTAAGCCCTAGTTGTTTTCTCTTTTTTATGATGTGAGCTTCTATATCACGTGCCGCCTGCTCGGGATCATCACCCAGCGCCACTTTTCCTCCTGTCATCTCTTCTACATCTTCAGTCAGCAGCTTCACTAACTTTGGTGCACCGGTAATAAATGGCGTGGGCGACAGGTGAGTGTATGCACCATAAGCTACCGCAAAAATGCCATCAATGGTCGCTTTTTGTTCCATCCACTCCGGAGCCGTGACAGCAATGGGCAAATCAGGGATATCAACATCCAAATGGTCAGCTAAAGCAGTAACCAGCATGGAAATTCTGCCGGTATCGGTACAGGTGCCAAAACTTAAGACAGGCGGAATACTCAGAGCTTTACACACTTCCTGCAGTCCCGGACCTGCCAGCTCAATGGCCTTCAAATTACAGAGACCGGCTACTTCCAAGCCGTGATTGCCGCAGCCGCCGGCCACTACCAGAATATCACGCTTAATTAATTCCTTGGTAATATTGACAGTATTCCAGTCGTGGGGACCATTGCGCAGCGTTGCACAGTTGGCTAAAGCCACTATTCCTTTAATTTTACCCTTGGATATAACATCTACCAACACATTTAGGTCGTTATTAATAGCCTGCAAAACAGCCTCTGTAGAAAATCCGGCTATGGCTTTACGCTTATGCTGCGGCACCATAGCTTTAATCTTGCCATGACGCTTTTTGAAGTTTTCAATGGCCACTTCTATACATTTTTCTGCCATTTCATCAGCCTTAACCGGATTATAGGCCATGTTATGTTCTGTGCCGGGTACACCAATAATGGTACTGACACTAATCAGCGCCACCTGATATTTTTCCGCATATTGATCCATCGCCGGCGGCGAACAGTTTTCCTCCATCACCAGGGCATCGACAGTACCGGTCGCCAATAAGGGCTCAATGGCTAACCAGTTGCCCATCAGTCCCACAAACACATCGTCTACCGCAAAGCGCTGCAGTAACTCCTGACCGGTTTCAATGGAGCCAACTATCCGCAGTCCCTTGGCCCCGGCTTTTTGCGCCAGCTCCTGATATTTTGCCTGTTTTGCTTTCTGCAGTGCTGCCACCCCAATCCAGGGCTGATGGCCGTTAAAGGCAATATTTACATAATCCGGGTCCATAATGCCTAAATCTACGTCTACTTCATGCGGCATAGGGGTACCAAACAGAATATCCTGCGTCATTTCCAAGCCGATTAGCGCCGTATAAATGGTTGACAGTCCCAGGCGCAGCGCTTTTTTAGCTAAGGAAACGTAATCTCCGTCAACATTGGTTAAACAGCTGGCAATGCAGTTTTCTACTTCATGCTGCACACCTGCAGGGTATAAGTCCAGTTTTCTCCATATGGCTTTGCGTTTTTTAGGGGCAAAAACCTCTACCATAATGCTTTCCTGATCAGGATTTACCTTTAATTCACGATCCAGCAGCTCCGCCAGCTGAACAGCTAATTCATTCGTCTCCTGCTTGGGATTAATACCTGTCTGTTCACACAGCCACTGCAGTTTATCAACATCAGTTATTTTAAAAGGTGTTTTTCCTGCAGCTGTTGCCTTGAGTGTTCTAAAAGCCTCAAAGGCATGGTGTCCATATGTGGCTGCCCCCATAATATTTCTCATTAAAAAGTTGCGCATAGCCATGGCATCGGGACCGATACCACAGACCCCTTTTTCTGCCCCCGCTTTTTCACTGATCCGGCAGGGGCCATGGGTACATAACTGACAGCTTAAGCCCTGGAGGCAAAACTTACAGCGTATTTTCTCTTGTTCTTCCCATCTGGAAAACACACTGGATAATCCGTCATCCCTAATCCTTTTCAGCATTTCCTCGACGGAATCATGATAACTAACACGTCCTTCCAGTCTTTCTAAAACATTTTCTGCCATTATAACAGCCTCCCGATTGCGTATTCATCTCTGCTAGTATGCCCCAAAACGGAGCAGTTTTGAGTTTTAGCCATCAATTTATCCGCACAGGCTGTTTAAGCATAATAAAGACGCGCCCGGTCAAACCGAGCGCGTCTTTTTGCTAATGATTAGTCTACTTTGCCAGTGCCAGGAAAGCATTATGCAGCGCTTCACCCTGGTCATCACTCATAATGAGAATGATTATGTCTCCAATATTATCAACGATTATCTTCTCCGGATCAACACCGACACAAATCCACTTTTGAGGATCAACATTTTCCTTAATTGCTGTCTTTATTTGCTCTATATCGGCACCTTCTTTGGCCCGCACCAGACATAACTCATAAGCGGAAGGCATGATTACCGGCTCCGAAGCAATGGCTTCTGCAAAATCTACTTCCGTTCCCAGGTGATAGCTGCAGTTTTCTGCGGTAATCTCTGTTACCTGCAAACCTTCCTTAATATACTCTTTAAAGTAGTCATCTACTTCCGCCGTCTCATAGATTGCAGCTAAAACATCTTCCAGGCTGCCCTCCAGGATATTGTCTCCCTGACCGGTTTTTGCTGACTGACAGCCCACGAAAATAAATACTGCTGCCAGTACTAAAAACAGACATAAATATTTCTTCATCCACATCCCTCTTTCCTGATTATCTGTCTCTAGTTAAGACGGGAAAACAGCCGGAAGGTTCCTGCCTAAATAAAAATTTTATGTTTGCGCCGGAGCTGCAGGCGGTAATGCATCAACTTAAGTTAACTAAAATTTTTTATCATCTGTTAATCTATTGTCTGTTAAGCATGGTATACTTAAGACAAAGTATATACGATTATTATACAAAGGAGTGTGGTTTATGGTTTATACGCTGCCGGAACTACCTTACCCCTATGATGCCCTTGAACCTTACTATGATCAGGAAACGGTACGAATTCATCATGATTTACATCATAAAGGTTATGTGGATGGACTTAACAATGCTGCAGCCAAACTTACCGAAGCACGGGCAGCAGGTGATTATTCCCTCATTAAGCATTGGGAAAGAGAACTGGCCTTTCATGGAGCGGGGCACATACTGCACAGCCTTTTTTGGGAGAATATGAGCCCCTCAGGTGGCGGCGCGCCTCAGGGTGTTCTGGCCCAGCAGATTGAGCAGGATTTTGGCAGCTTTGCAGACTTTAAAAAGCATTTCAGCGCGGCAACCGTTGCCGTTGAGGGGTCAGGCTGGGGGCTTCTGGTGTGGAATCCCCATGCTGACAGGCTGGAAATTATGACCGCAGAAAAACACCAAGATTTGGCTATTTGGGGGGTAACCCCGCTCTTAGTTTGTGATGTCTGGGAACATGCCTATTATCTCAAATATCAAAATAAAAGGGCTGCCTGGGTCGAAGCCTGGTGGAACCTGGTAAATTGGCCGGATGTTGAGACAAGATTGACAAAAGCAAGAAACAAATAATGTGAAGGGTGCTCTTTCCCAAGAGCACCCTTTCCTTATCAATATAACTCTGCGCCCTGCTGCAGCAGCTTTTCT
>JAAYKP010000078.1 GCA_012522335.1 Bacillota bacterium | reverse complement strand
TGGGAGCCGGGCACGGCGGGTTGGCTATGGCCGGTCATTTATCCTTACTGGGTTTTCAGGTTTCCCTGTTTAACCGCAGCGATGAACGCCTGGAACCTATTCGCCAAAGTGGCGGCATCGCCTTAAACGGGGTGGTGGAAGGATTTGCGCCGCTTTCAGTGGTTACCAGCAATATGGAAGAAGCTCTGGCCGAGGCAGATGTGATCATGGTAGTAGTGCCGGCTAATGCCCATCGCTGGTTGGCTGAGACGGCGGCACCTTACCTGCGTGACGGTCAGATTGTTGTTCTCCATCCGGGGCGTACCGGTGGTGCTTTAGAGTTTCTGCATGTGGTTGCCAGCAAAGGTGTACGTGTAGATGCTACCATTGCTGAAGCACAGACCCTGATTTATGCCGCCCGCAACAACAATCCGGCCCAGGTTACTATTTACGGGATCAAAAATAATGTGCCTGTGGCTGCACTGCCCAGTCATAATACAGCCAACGTGGTCAAGGTTCTGCGTACTGCGCTGCCGCAGTTTGTGCCGGGAGATAATGTGCTTAAAACAAGCCTGGACAATATCGGCGCCATTTTCCACCCGGGACTCTTAATCTTAAATGCTACACGTGTGGAGGCCACACGCGGTGATTTTGACTTTTATATGGACGGGGTTACGCCCAGTATCGGCAAAGTACTGGAGGCTATGGATGCTGAACGAGTTGCCGTGGCAGATGCCTTGGGTATTCGTGCCATGACTGCCCGCACCTGGCTCTATGTGGCATATGATGCGGCGGGGCGGACACTATATGAAGCAATTCAGAACAATCATGGCTATAAAGGTATAAAGGCGCCGACAGGGCTTTACCATCGTTATATTACGGAAGATATTCCCATGAGTCTGGTACCCATCGCCGCTTTAGGTGAATTATTGGACGTGCCTACTCCGACCATCCGCTCAATGATACATTTGGGTTCTCTGTTACTGGAAGAAGATTACTGGCAGCTGGGACGGACAAAAGAGAGAATGGGCATTGACGGTTTAACGGCGACTGAAATAAGACGCTTTGTTATGGAAGGAGGATTAGCATGGTTGAAAGAAAACGAAAAATCTTAGGGGCACCCTTAGGTAATGATGTACATGTGGCCGGGGTGCTGCGTTTTCTGCGTCTGGCGGAAGCACATGGTTATGAGACAGAGTTTTTAGGACCGGCGGCAGGCACGGAAGGAATTGTACAAGCGGTGCTAAAGTATCGTCCCGATATCCTGGGGCTGAGCTATCGTCTAACCCCTGATCTGGTTAACGGCCTGGTGCGGGAGGTTGCAGCGGGTTTAGAAAAGGCCGGCTTAGGAGAGACCATCCTTATTTTTGGCGGTACTCCGGCAGCTGCCGCTGCAGCTGAAGCTACCGGTGTCTTTCAGCGGGTCTTTTCCGGGCTGGAAGGGATCGATGAGATTGTTGCTTACCTGCAGGGCCGCGAGCAGGAAGCGAGCAGCCAGCGTTATGCAGATCAGCTTTTACCGAGACTGGAAGGTAAACGACCTTATCCGCTGCTGCGCCATCATTTTGGTCTGCCTTCCTTAGAAGCAACCCTGCAGGGGGTCCGGGAAATCGCTGAGGCCAAAGTAGTAGATATTATTTCCATCGGTCCTGATCAGAATGCTCAGGCCAGCTTCTTTAGACCGGAGGAGATGGATCCGCTGCAGGACGGAGCGGGAGGGGTGCCGCTGCGCCACCCACAAGATTTATACGATCTTTATCAGGCCAGCCGCTGCGGCAATTACCCCCTGCTGCGCATCTACTCAGGCACACGGGATTTACTGCAGTGGGCGGAACTGGCTGTAGACAGTATTAACAACGCCTGGGGTGCTATCCCCCTTTGCTGGTACAGTGAGTTAGACGGCCGCTCTGATCGTCCGCTGGCAGCTGCTTTGGCAGAAAACTTGGCGGCCATGGCCTGGTACGCGGAAAGAGGTCTGCCGGTAGAGGTAAATGAGTCTCACCATTGGAGTTTACGGGAGGCGCCGGATTCCGTAGCCGTGGTGATGGCCTATTTAGCAGCCTTGTTTGCTAAAAAACAAGGTGTCAAACATTATGTGGCACAGTATATGTTTAATACTCCGTATGGCACCTGGTATAACCATGATTTAGCAAAAATGCTGGCGAAAAAAGAGTTAATCACTTCTTTGCATGACGACAATTTCCGAAGTTATACGCAGGTGCGCACCGGTTTGGCAAGTCTTGATGTTAATTTGCATAAAGCTAAGGGGCAGTTGGCTTCCTCGATTCATTTGGCTTTGTCGCTGCAGCCGGATATTGTCCATGTGGTCGGCTATTGTGAAGCCAGCCACGCGGCTACTGCTGCTGATGTGATTGAAAGCTGTGAAATTGTTACCGGTGTACTGCAGAATACAATTGACGGGTTACCGGATCTGAACAGCGAGCCGACTATTCAGGCCCGCAAAGCGGTTCTGCTTCAGGAAGCCCAACAGCTTCTGGCTGTTCTGCATGAATTATCTGAACCCGGTGTGGAATTGGGCAGCGATCCGCAGGTGTTGGTTAAGGCTATAAAGGCAGGTATCCTTGATGCTCCCCATCTCCGGGGCAGCAAAGTAGCGCTGGGTAAAGTTCAAACCCAGCTGAATGACGGCTTTTGTGTGGCCGTTCATCCCGAGACAGGCAAAGCTATGTCCGAGGCAGAGCGGTTGGAGCTGCTGTTGGGTAAAAAAACCGCGGTCTGCTCCTCTGTCGGCTAGGACATCTTCCGTTGTCTGCAGCAGGCAGCGGCAGCTGCCGGTAAAAAAGTTTGCAGGATAACTGACGCTGCAAGCTTTTTTATTGCAGTTTTTTGACAGTGTTGATATAATAGCAAGAAATTCATAAAGGAGTGGGGGTTAATGGCAGAAAATTTAAATCCTTTTGAGATTGTACAGCAGCAGATTAGTGAGGCCGCCAAGTATTTAAATTTAGATCCGGCCATCGAGGCCGTACTGAGAGAGCCAAAGCGGGTGCTGACGGTTACCTTTCCTGTTAAGATGGATGATGGGACCACGAGAGTATTTACCGGGATCAGGGCTCAGCATAACGATGCCATCGGACCGTATAAAGGCGGCATTCGTTTTCATCCCGATGTGACGGTAGATGAAGTTAAAGCGCTTGCCATGTGGATGACATTTAAGTGCGGCGTTGTCGGTCTGCCTTACGGTGGCGGTAAGGGAGGGGTGATTTGCAATCCAAAAGAACTGTCGCAGGGGGAGCTGGAGCGAATCAGCCGCGGCTATATTGAAGGAATTGCTGCCATTATTGGCCCTGATCAGGATATTCCGGCACCGGATGTTTATACTAATGCCCAGATAATGGCGTGGATGATGGACGAATACAGCCGTCTGCAGGGCACCAATCAGTTTGGTGTCATGACAGGTAAACCGATTATTGTCGGTGGTTCTCTTGGTCGTGACAAGGCAACTGCCCAGGGCTGCGTTTTTGTGGTGATCAAAGCGGCGGAAAAACTTGGCCTTGATTTAAACGGCGCCACCGTGGCTATTCAGGGTTACGGCAATGCCGGTTCGCAGGCAGCATTTCTGCTGGATAAACTGGGCTGTAAAGTAGTGGCCGTCAGTGACTCGCGTGGCGGCATCTATAATGAGGAAGGTCTGGAGCTGGAAGCCTTATATCAGCATAAGACCGCTACCCGTTCCTGCATCAATTTCCCGGGCAGTCAGCCCCTTACCAATGCCGAACTGCTGGAACTGCCCGTTGATATTCTGATTCCTGCCGCTTTGGAAAATCAAATTACGGCAGAAAACGCAGCTCGGGTTAAAGCAAGAATCGTGGCCGAAGCTGCAAACGGACCAACCACCCCGGAGGCCAGCAGGATTCTCTATGAAAACGGTACCACCGTTATTCCGGATATTCTGGCTAACGCCGGTGGGGTAACCGTTTCCTATTTTGAATGGGTACAGAACTTGATGAATTATTATTGGTCGGAAGAAGAAGTGTATGAGAAGCTGCAGGTTAATATGTTTAAAGCTTTTGCTCAGGTGTATGCTACCAGTCAGGAACATCAGGTTGATTTACGCACGGCGGCCTTTATTGTGGCTATTAAGCGGGTAGCGGACGCAATCAAAATCAGAGGTATTGTTTAAAATAATCAACAACAGCCATGGTCAGTATAATCTGCCATGGCTTTGCTCTTTTAGTGTAATTGTTATTCTTTATGCTATAATATGTTGTGTGTGCTCAGCGGGGCAGCAGCAGCTGCTGTGACCCTCCACCTTGCACCTAAAGTCATGGGCTATTACAATGGAAGATAAGGTTCAAAACGGAGAGGATTTTGTGTATGAAGCGGAATAAAGGCTTAATGTGGTTTTTTGTCTTTGTCTTAACAGCGGTGGAGCAGGGAATAAAGATTATCATTTATCGTTATTATCTGCAGCTAAGGCTGCCCCTGGTGCCGCCCTGGCTTTATTTTGCCCCCTTATTTAATCGAGACTATTCCTGGCTTAACTCCATGCTGCAGTTAGGTGTGAGTAAAATAGTGCACATTTTAATTGTGCTGGCAGCGTTGGTGATTCTCTTTTTCTTCTACCGTTATACGGTAAAAAGATATCAGCTTACTTTACCGGTAGGTGCAGCTTTTGCCCTATTTTTCGCCGGTGCGCTTTGCTCCCTGCTGGATAAAATTTTTTGGGACGGAAGTTTAGATTATATTATGCTTAAAGGTTTCTTTACCTTTGATTTAAAAGATGCCTATCTCAATGCAGCGGTCGCCTTGATCTTATTGATGTTGGTGACTGATCACCAGGGTATGCGGACAGCCGAGTTCTAGGTCTGGCACATAAAAGCCAGCTGCCATAAGGCAGCTGGCTTTTTTTAGGCTTTCGTTCCACATTCAGAACAAAATTTGGCTCCAGGCTGTAAAACTGCTCCACATTGGGTGCAGTGCTGCTGGCTTTTAAGCTGATGGCCGCAGTTAGGGCAGAATTTGGCATTGGTGCCTAAAGGGGTTTCGCATTGCGGACAAGTGGCCACAATAGTTTCACGCCAATTGCCCGCAGACAGCTTCTTGTCTTCAGCGGACATGGCGGCATGACGCCAAATTTCTTCGACGGAGCGACTTGATTGGGCAGCGGACATCTCAACGCCAAGATCAGGAGCGCAGTGTTTGCATAACCCTCTTTTTTCATTCCAGCAGCTGCGGCGGCAGACCCAGGCTAAACAGTGGGGGCATTGGATAAATTCCGGCTTGATTTCAGTGATTGCTTCCCGGAACGCTTCATCGTGTGCTTTTTCCCAGGCTGCATTACGCATGCGTTCACCGACATGAGCTGCCGAACCTAAGCGACCGAAGATACTGCTCGCTACATTGAGGGCTTCAGAAACTTTTCCGATCACAGAGGGCTTAAAATGGGTACGGTAGCCGGAGCCGCAGCGATCACAAAAAAATTCAAACTGAAAGCCCTGATTTGTGCTGAGGTCATGATAGTTACGTACAAATTCAAATCTCTCAGCCATTCCCATCGCTCCTTTTACAGGTATTATATGTCACTAAATTACTTTTTGGTATTTCGCTCTTTTTCTTTTCTTCTCCTGCCTCAATATTCAGAAAAAATTTTCTTTCTTTCGCAGGAGTTTTAAAGGGATTCCCCCGTAATCCTGTGGGGTGGTCAGGACCGCAGGTATTTTTTTGTCCTGGCTGTTTATATTATTAACGTACAGTCAGCAAAATGAGGTGAATTTATGTCAGCAGCTAAAACATTAGATTTTACGCAATCTCCCCGGCCTTATTGGCTGGCCTCAACAGCGGCAACTGATTATCCTTCTTTAACAGAGGATGTGACGGTGGATGCGGCCGTAATTGGCGGGGGCATTACAGGTATTCTTTGTGCCTATTTACTAAAAAGAGCAGGTCTGACGGTGGCCCTTGCGGAGGCTGACCGCCTGGCTCAGGGAGCAACCGGACATACAACGGCTAAAATAACTTCACAGCACGGTCTCATTTACCGCAAAATTGAGCAGCAGATGGGACGTACCGCCGCTCAGCAGTATGCTGAGGCTAATGAAACAGCTGTGCAGGAGTTTGCAAGAATTATTGAGGAAGAAAAAATTGACTGTGACTTTGCCCCGCAGTCTGCCTATCTCTATACTGAGCGGGACGGTTATGTTGAGAAAATAGAAGCGGAAGCAAAGCTGGCAGGTGAGTTAGGCATTGCTGCCACAGTGACGGATAAAATAGATCTGCCTCTTGCGGTAAAGGCAGTTTTATGTTTTGCCAATCAAGCCCAGTTTCATCCCAGAAAGTTTTTGCTCCCCTTAGCGGAAAAAGTGCCTGGTAACGGTAGTTATATTTTTGAGCAAACTCGCATCGTTGATATAGATGACGACCGTAACTATCTGCTGAAAACTGCCGCAGGTAATAAAATCAAAGCAGAAAAAGTGATAATTGCATCACACTATCCCTGCTATAATAAATCAGGTTTGTATTTTACCCGGATTTATCAAGGCCGCTCTTATGTGGTGGCTGTCAAAGCGCAGCAGCCGTATCCGGGAGGTATGTATATAACTGCGGAAGAACCGGGTCGTTCTTTTCGTTCCCTGCCGACTGAGGAGGGAGAGCTGATACTGGTGGGCGGTGAGCATCATAAGGCCGGACAGGGTGTTGATACGCGAGAACATTACCGGGCTTTGGCACAGTATGCTTTAGATATATTTCCGGCAGCAGAAATATATTATCACTGGTCAACACAAGATTGTATCACTTTAGACGGTGTGCCTTATATTGGTTACTTTTTGCCCAGCACTCCCAATTTGTATCTGGCAACCGGTTACCAACGCTGGGGTATGACTAATAGTATGGTGGCAGCCATGCTGCTGAGAGATTTAATTACTAAAGGTGAAAGCCCCTGGCAGGATGTTTACAATCCTTCACGCCAAACTTTGCCTGCTGTGGTCAAACCATTTTTTACCGTCAACTTAAATGTTGCCTCGGAACTAATTAAAGGTAAGCTGAACACAGCACCCAGCGGGGTGGAGATAAAGCCGGGAGAAGCCAAGGTGATCATGGTCGATGGTAATAAGGTAGGTGCTTATCGTGACCTTGAAGGTACCCTGCATCTGGTGGATACAACCTGTACCCATCTGGGGTGCGAACTGCGCTGGAATGCCGCTGAATTGTCCTGGGACTGTCCCTGTCATGGTTCTCGTTTCAGCTTTGAGGGAGAAGTTATAGAAGGGCCGGCCGT